>NZ_JBGJZU010000089.1:0-25314 GCF_041354475.1 Microcoleus sp. | reverse complement strand
AGGAGTATCTTAGCATAATTGTTGCACATTTGTTCGTCTCGTCATCCACCTGCCCACTGCTCAAAGCGTAGCTTTGAGATTGTGAACAGGTGGAATCCTCGTCTCACGCGCCTTTCATCCCACACTATATCGCTTCGATATAGTGTGGGGATTCCCGTCTGACTAGCTAAATCCGCACCTCTCAACATTCCGAACACTTCAGGAATGGTACAACCTTTATCACCCACTAATAAATAGTTAGACATAATCCATCCCTCATCTTGCGCGATATCGGCATTCCACCCGGCCGCCTTGAGCCCTATTTCATCTCTCAAGGCTTCCATTGTTTCCCGAACTATTTCTATCTCCAACTCTCCCGGAGATCCATCCATTAATCCCATGGCTTTAAAAACAGCTTGAGCGCGAAACATTCCCGCTCTACCATTTGAACTGTGAAGGTTTGTGCGGATGATGCCGTCTGGTGTCAAAACTGACTTCATCGCTTGCAATCCAGCAATAGCATCGGGCAAGAGATACAAAACTTCGTCAGCATTTATATAGTCAAACTGTAAACCTAAAGTTGGTAAATCTTCTATCTTCAAAGCATAAAACTCTGCATTAGCAACCCCATGATACTGTAAACGTTGCTCAGCTAGTTTCACAGATTCTGCTGATAAATCGATGCCTACTATTTTCGCTCCCGGATTGGCTAGAGCTAAAACCAAGGATTTATAACCGGTGCCACATCCCGCATCAAGGATAACTTTACCGGAGGTATTGATAACTTTTCTATTTCTGAAGTAGTAAGCAGTTACAAGATTATGAAGGTAGAGCAATTCACTGTTGTCTTTTGGAGATTGTTCCAGAGGGATTCTGGGATAAGGAGTATTGTCAAATTGCTGGCGAATGTTTTCTATTAACTCTAAATTTTCGCGATCCATGTTCAATTACGCTTAATGCTGGCAAATTATCTTAGTATCTCAGAAAATATGCGATGTTCCGCCAAGCCGCAAGATACAGCAGATTCCAAGTTTATGAAGTACACCGCGCGATCCGCCGTAGGGACACCGCACCGTGCCTATTGGTGTCAAATTAAGGTACAACTCATAGTCCGGCAAGGGTTGAAACCCCTGCCTCAAAGCGCAAGTCCTCTCAAAGAGGACTGAAGAACTCATTAGTCCTCTTTGAGAGGACTTTAGCTATTAGACAGGGGTTTCAACCCCTGACGGACTCGCGGGCACACAGACAGATTTGGCGGACTGACAGCTTAATACGACTCATTTAGGATTGCTATACTCCAAAAACTCTATAATCTTGCCCTCAATTCATCAGCCGATAACTGTGGCAGTTCTTCTACCAACACTGTCAATTCTACCACTGGCAATTCCAATAAATTGCTAACGGCTGTAGCGAGAATATCTGCTGACTCATTGAAGTACCTTCTCAATACATATTCCGCCAACAATTTAACTGCTTCTTGCTGTCCTGATTCATCGACGGTGAGCATTGATATCGCCAGCAACATCCGAGTAAATTCCGTCGCCGACAACTTAGAGAGAGGCGTTAAAAACACGCTCATTTTGGGGCTTAATTCTCCGAATCTTCCTGGGAGAAAATCTTCTAAGATCGAGCGTTGTTGTTCTTGTCTGCCTCGTTCTAGCCCTTGTTCTAGCCCTTCTTCCCTAGCTTGTTGCTGTGCTGCTTGTATTTGTTGTTGAAAAAGTGGTGTAATGGCCATAATTAACTCCCGCTCTTCTGATTCTAATTCTTGTGGGGTATCGACTACTAAATTTGACTGTAACCTGTATAATAACTCTAAGGCAGTAATCCGCAGCGGATCGTTTGTGGCTAAAGCGCTCAATTCGCCGATCGCCCTTTGCTGTACTTTCCCTTTGCCCAAAATCCTCAACCACAGGGTTTCTGGTGTTTCTGGCAACTGGTGAATCACCACAATTGCCCCTCGCCAGTGCTCCGGGAAAAAATAGATGCCCTCCAACCAATTAGAGAGGTTTGGTATACCACCAAAACCTGAAACTAATGATTTCGAGGCTGTCGGTGTCAAAATCCACAGGAAGGGCAACTTAGCATCATCATAGCGAGTATTTTCTCTTCTTGCCTGCCGATCTAATTCTCTTCGCAAATCGAATAACTTACTCGTACAGTTCCAGACATCGCTGACAGCGATCGGATTGCGAAATGGTTCAAATATTGCAGTTGTGTTTGCCATTTTTCCCAACAATCCTAGATTTTGTGTATATTCTGGGATTGGAGTGCCGGGAGTGAAATAGACATCGATTTCTCGGACTTCCGAAGTCACATCGCGACCGACATTGACTGTCCCGATGGGAGAGAGCATTTCTTCCAGGTATTCTTTAGCAAAGCGATCGTGAATGAATCGCGTCATGGCATCTATGATTGATTTTTATCACTGCATTTTATCATCATTTAATCGTTGTGCGATCGCCCTAACCAGACATCCCCCTCCTAAACTCTTTCATCGCTTCCACACTCGAAGCCATCAGCAAGCAGCGACACAGTAAATTAATATCTAAATTGTTATTATCACATTCAATCAAAACAGTCTAAATTCAACTCCACGCCCAGGGTACAAACTTGCCATAATAGTCTCAATCCCTAATTATAGAACCAACCACCACCTCCATGAATACCAACATCAGCCCGATCGTCAAAGTATTTACCCTCTCCGCCGTCCTTTCCGTCGTCATCAAGTACGCAGGGCCTAGCTTATCCATCCCCTCCACTGATTCCAACGCTCTCATTGCCATCCTTTCCCCCAGCCTGATTGTAGCTGCGATCCTGGGCTGGCGGGCATGGCAACAGCAATAGAAAGGCGAGCTAGAGTGCGATCTAAACTTGGTCTAAAAACTACCGATGCGCCAGAAATCGGGATATAGCAATCCTAAATCATTTGTGAACTTCTTACTCCCTCCCCTTGCTAAGGGGAGGGTTGGGGCGGGGTAAAAAATTTACGACTCATTTAGGATTGCTATATAAGCCTGATATTATTGTACTCAACGAGGAAACCATGGGAAACCAGCCACGCTGGGAGAAATTATCAATGATTACAATGGGTTCATAAGTTCCCTTAATCGTCGATGTAACTAGCACTAATTCGGACGATAATTATGCCCTGAAACTAGAAGCATAGGAATCCATGGGTATTCAGGAATAAGGGATTATAGACTATCTAGGATTGGGTGCCAGACGATTTATTGGTAATCCAAAACCACCTACTTTTTCAGTTTGCCAACTCGTGGATGGCGAGTACCAAGCCAAACTGTTCAAAAATGCCGATCGCCTTGAGTCCCCAATTTTACCATAATTCAATCTGACACCAAAACAGTTGTTCGTCAAAGGTCAATGAGGAGTCTGCTTCTTCTGGTGTGAGAGTAGGGGTATTTTTTAAAGATACGATTAAAGTGCGATCGCCCGCATCTAAGATATCTTGGAGAGAGTAGATTTCCCAAACCTCTCAAGTCCCACACTAAATCTTGATTCCCCAATCTCAAACCAAATGAAGCTAGGACAATGGATGGGCTTATTAGCCCTGATCGCATCTTGTTACATACTTTGGCAAATCAGGCAAGCCTTACTGCTGCTATTTGCCGCAGTCGTCTTAGCCACAGCCTTAAATAGGCTAGCACGGTACTTACAGAAATTCCGGCTCAAAAGATCGATCGCCGTCTTACTTTCAATTAGCTTCCTAGTCCTGATATTCGTAGGCTTATTTCTAATTATTGTACCACCCTTTACTCAACAGTTTCAACAACTGACCCAAAGAGCGCCTCAAGGAATAGCCAAATTAAATGAGTGGATCGATCAGATTGAAACTCGCTTTTCTGGACAATTTGGTCAGCGGCTGCCAAATCTTGATGTTAACGACATCATGCAACAACTACAACCTTTATTCAAGCAACTCGTTGGCGGTGCAGGAGCTTTTGTCGGGAACACATTAGGAGTTATCCTCAGTTTTTTGCTAGTCCTAGTTTTGACATTGATGACATTAGCAGAACCTCAGTCTTATCGCCAAGCATTTATCCAACTATTTCCTTCTTTTTATCGGCGCAGAGTCGATGGCATCTTAGATGAATGCGAAATAGCTCTCGGTCGATGGGCGATCGGTGCTTTAATTAGCATGAGCGTCATCACTCTTCTGAGCCTAATTGGTTTATCAGTATTGCAAGTTCCCTTAGCCCTAGCTCACGCTGTAGTAGCCGGTTTACTGAACTTAATACCAAATATCGGGCCTGGTTTGAGCGTGATTCCTCCAATGACGATCGCACTTTTAGACTCTCCGTTAAAATCAGGTTTAGTCCTACTCCTGTACTTTCTCATTCAACAATTTGAAAGTAACCTCCTCACCCCTTACGTTATGGCACAACAAGTATCGCTGCTGCCCGCTGTCACCTTAATAGCTCAAGTATTTTTCGCTACATTCTTTGGATTTTTAGGACTATTGCTTGCCCTTCCCCTCACCGTTGTCGCTCAAGTTTGGATTAGAGAAGTCTTAATTAAAGACATTCTCAACCAGTGGCACACAAGTCCCACAAAGCTAGCAGCGATTAATTCTGCTATTCATGAGGAATACGAATCTATAGGAGTAACACAGAGTCCGCCAGAAAGCAAGCCCGAACACAAATCAGAAAGCCCTGATCGTACAGATGATTCGGCGGTTGAAACCGTTTCTACACAAACGAAGTCTGCCTCCGCAGACTAAGAGATAAAAAGAGTATTTAAGCCGGATTTCATATTAGTCCGCGCAGGCGGACTTTGTTTGTGTAGCCGCGACTTGAGTCGCCGAGGCTAAAAAGGCTTAACATTTTAAACCTCATCTCGTCCAGCACTAAAAATCTGTTTAACAGTCAAATTAATTTGGGGAAATGTCGGCGATAAAATCCTATCTTCCCCTCGAAACTGACTGGACAGATATTCGCCATCAACCAAATGGTGAACCAAAAAAGTAGGTTGTTTCGGATTGCCAATATAGCGTGTGCCACCTAGTCCCAAATAGTCGGCAATCCAGTATTCAGCAATGCCCAAAGCCTCATAATCAACCAATTTATAGCCGTAATCATCCCGCCAATTGGTACTGACAACTTCGACAATTAGCCGAACAGAACTACCCATTGTAATAATAGATTGCTTTTTCCATCTCGGTTCGCCGTCCGTCCCTTGTCTGTCCAAAACGATCGCATCCGGTTCGTAACCAGATAGCTGATTATCAGCTTTAACCACGCATTCTTTGGGAACGAAGTAGGGAAGTCCCTGTCGTTTGATCTCAAAGTTGAGCTCAGCGATCAGGAAACCAGATACTTCTGAATGCTCTCCGGTGGCTTTAGGCATTTCAACAATTGCTCCATTGTGCAGTTCGTAACGGTTTTCCGAATTTTCTGGATACCAGTCAATAAATTCATCGAAAGTGACTGATTTTAATATCGCTGGAGTCATGGCGATCGCCCTTTATTTGATTTATGATAATATTCTGATATTCATTATAATATTGCTTTTATTTTAAACAACCAGCCCGATCGCCAATCCATCAATCTATCCATCTAAAATCTCAAATCTCAAATAATATTATGGGAACGATCGACGAAATCAACGATAAAATCACTCAAGGCAAAGCCACAGTCTGGACCATCGAAGAACTCAAAAACCGAGTCCAAGAAACCAGCATTACCCAAGCGGCGAAAGAAGTCGATGTCATCACCACAGGCACCTTCGAGCCAATGGAATCATCAGGGGCAATTATCAACCTCGGCCACACCGACCCCCCCATAAAAATCCGCCAGTGCTGGCTAGACGGCGTTCTAGCCTACTCCGGCTTTGGTGCAGTAGACCTGTACCTAGGAGCCACCCAAGTAGCCGAAGACGGCGAAGAATCCCGCGAAAGAGGCGGCGGACACGTCATCGAAGACCTGATTGCCGGGAAACCCGTACAATTGCGCGCCCTCGGACAAGTAACAGACTGCTACCCGCGCAGCTCCTTTGAAACGACCATTACCCGCGATACCATCAACCAGTTTTATTTATTCAATCCCCGGAACGCATATCAAAACTTTATTGTGGGTGTCAATGGGGGCGATCGACCACTATTCACCTACCTAGGGCCCCTACAAGCAAACCTAGGCAACGCCGTCTATTCCAGCCTAGGAGCCATGTCTCCCCTGCTGAACGACCCCGACCTCGAAACCATCGGCATTGGCACGCGCATCTTCCTAGGAGGCGCTCAGGGCTACATCACCTGGGAAGGCACCCAGCACTTCCCGCTGCAAAAACGCCAGGCCAATCGTACCCCCATCGGACCGGCGGCAACCCTAGCACTCATCGGCGATGCAAAACAAATGAACTCAAAATGGGTACGCGGGTGCTACTTCAAAAACTACGGCCCATCGATCATGCTGGGAATCGGCATCCCATTTCCTGTCCTAAACGAAACCGTCGTCGCCCACTGTGCAGTATCAGACAAAAAAATAGTAGCGCCGGTGGTAGATTTCTCAATCCCCCGGCGCGTGCGTCCCACTTTCGGTTTAGTTAGCTATGCCCAATTAAAAACAGGTCGTATTCTGATAGAGGGCAAACCAGTGCGGGCAGCCCCCCTAGCAAGTATGTTTCTGTCCCGACAAGTAGCTTTGGAATTGAAACAGCAAATTGAAACTGGTCAATTTACTCTCACCGCACCAGTTGCTCCTCTGCCAGCAGACAGAGTATTTCTGCCACAGGATGTGTGGGGAGCACAAGTCAGATTGGAATAGACATTACCCGGACTAAAGTCACGGATTATAAATTGATTGAACCACGAGAGGATATTCAAAGATGATCGACGAGAACCAGTGTAAGTTTACCGATGAGGAGATTGCTACTGCTGAGGTACAGATTTTTGAACACACAAAGAGAATTGAGTTCTATCTGACGGAATATTCCATTGAGCTTCTGGCCCAAAAGATGCAGAATGGAGATTTCGAGATTCCGGCCTACCAGCGCGAGTTCACATGGGAACCAGAGCGCAAATCCCGGTTCATTGAGTCGGTATTGATGGGGCTTCCGATCCCTTTCCTCTTCTTTTGGGAAAGCCCGTCAACAGGTAAGCTTGAAATTGTTGATGGTTCACAGCGCCTTAGAACGATTCAGGAGTTCGTTCTTGGGGACTTTCCCCTAGGTGACTTGGAAGAATTGTCGCTACTGACCGGATTTCGATTCAAAGATCTCCCCGAATCTCGGCAACGAAAAATCAAGAACCGTTCCATTAGGGGGATCGTACTTAATGAACACGCCGATGAGCAAGCACGATTCGATCTTTTCGATCGAATTAACACAGGAAGCAAGGTCGCCAACAAGGCTGAGGTGCGTCGAGGTGCGTTAGGAGGTGCTTTCCTCGACCTTGTGATTTCACTCGCCCAAGAGCCGAGCTTTGAAGAACTTGCACCAATATCTGACAAGCTTTTATTAGAGCGTGAGAGAGAAGAACTCGTTACACGATTCTTTGCCTACGGTGATGGACTGGAGACATACAAAGACAGAGTGTCGCCATTTCTTTTCACCTACACGAAGAATATGAATGATCGCTTTAAAGATAACCCAGCGGACATTGAGTCCTACCGGCAACGCTTCATGGACATGATAGACTTTGTATCGCGCAACTTCCCGTCGGGTTTCCGCAAAACACCTAAAGGTAAGGCAACACCCCGATCGCGTTTTGAAGCTATAGCCATTGGAAGCTATATGGCACTTCAGGAACGACCTGAAATAGCCAACCAATCGATCGAAGTTGAAGAATGGTTGAATAGCAAAGAGTTTACAAAAGTGACCGGAGCAGACGGTGCGAACGCCATAGGCAGACTCAAGGCTCGTATACATTTCGTTCGCGATCGTTTACTTGGAGATTGAGGATGGAGGATTTGAGCCAAGCTTTTGAAGAGCGTTTACAGGAAATTGAAACTTACCTTGACCTGCTTGAATCCATACAGAGACAAGTACAGGAAGGATCGCCACAAATCGGGGAAGCTACGATCACTCCGCAACAGCAGAAAATTTTATATTCCAGTGTTTATTTACAGCTATATAATCTAGTCGAGTCAACAATTACTCGCTGCGTAGATGCGGTATCTAACGCAGTGGTCAATCAAAGTTCGCGACCCAAGGACTTATCCATTGAGTTGCGCCGTGAGTGGGTGCGATGTACGGCACGCACTCATACTGATCTCAACTACGAAAATCGCCTGGAATCTGCATTGAGCCTCTGCGATCACCTAGTGCTTGCACTCCCTATATCAACCTTTGAACTTGAAAAAGGTGGAGGTGGAAATTGGGATGATGAAGAAATTTACAAACTTAGTAAACGTCTAGGATTATCCTTAAATATAAGTCGTCAGGCTAATCGTGCTGTTAAACAACCATTGCGGGATCAGCAAGGCGCACTTTCCCTGATCAAAAGTTTTCGGAACAAACTAGCACACGGTAATCTATCATTTGCAGAGAGTGGCAATAATATTACTGTTAGCGATCTCCGTGACCTCACTGAACGAACAGCTCTTTATCTGAGGGAGGTTGTAAATTGCTTTAAGTCATCCATAGATGCACATGAGTTCCTAATGCCGGAGAGGCGACCTCAATGAGCACAGGCATGAATCAAGATGAGACTATTGTCGGCACTCACATAGGCAAAAAGCCTCATACCGATCGCAGAAGTACAGCCATTAACTGCATCGATCTGTTTTGTGGTTTGGGCGGTCTTACCCATGGACTGATCCGAGGAGGTATTAAGGTTGTTGCGGGCATCGACATCGATCCACAATGCCGATTCCCTTACGAGAGCAACAATAATGCTATTTTCATCGAGCAGGATGTCAGTTTTCTGTCAGCTTCCCAACTTACAAATATTTTTGGTGATGCGAAATTACGCTTGCTGGCTGGCTGTGCTCCCTGCCAACCATTCTCGACTTACAGCCGTAAGGGACGCCAGGAACGCCTGGACAGTAAGTGGGTTCTGGTATCCGACTTCGGCCGGCTGGTACGAGAGACTCAACCCGACTTCGTGACGATGGAAAATGTGCCCCAGCTTTCAGAGCATGAAGTTTTCAAGGATTTTTTGAAGGAATTAAAAGGCTATTCGATAGATTGGAGCATTGTAGATTGCGCTCAATATGGAGTTCCACAAACTCGTAAACGGCTGGTGCTACTAGCGTCTCGATTCGGATCTGTAGAATTAGTACCCCCAATTTTTTCCAGACAATCCTGCACAACTGTGCGTGAAGCCATTTCCCATCTACCCGCCTTAGCAGCCGGCTCCTCCGATCCAAATGACGCACTTCATGCAGCGTCCTCGCTCAGTGACCTGAACCTCCGCAGAATCAGAGCCTCAAAACCCGGAGGCACATGGCATGACTGGGATACTTCACTGCTGGCAGAATGTCATCGTAAGAAATCTGGACAAACTTATCCTAGCGTTTATGGTCGTATGAAGTGGGACGCCCCGGCTCCAACGATCACCACCCAATGCTTTGGCTACGGTAATGGTCGGTTCGGACATCCGGAACAGGATCGTGCAATTTCTCTCAGAGAGGCAGCCATCCTTCAGACTTTTCCAGAAAACTATAGCTTCCTGGCTCCTGGCGAGCGAGTCTGTTTCAGCAAACTGGGACGCTTAATAGGAAACGCTGTTCCTGTTGAAATTGGTCAGTTAGTGGCGCAAAGCCTACTCCATCATCTAGATAAATTTGATAAGTGCCTCAAGTAAAAATGTAAGATTAAAAGTTTTTTTGACCTTTAATTTTACATTTTTACTTACCCTATTTGTTATTCCTCAACAGGCTTAGGTTTCTTCATTGGTTTAGGAAGGGGTTCCTTACGAGGAGGGGGCGCGGAGGCTGAGGGCTTGATGTTTGGACGCCCTACAGGAGTGCCATCACCAGTGGGTCTAGGAGTATATGGACGTTTATTTCCGCCTCCTCGGAAGCCGGCGGGTTTTTCGCCAGGGGGGAATTTCCGCTTTTTGATCGGCAGTGCCCCAATATTATTAGCCTGCTGAATTATGAGATTGTCAGCCTGTAACTTGACATGGAAATCCCAAAAAAACCCGATCGCCTTTGTGGCTAAATCCCCCTGAAGTTTCAACTTAAAAAACTTCATCTTGTCCTCATTCTTGCGGGGAGCTTGCTTAATTTTGACGATGACATACTTTTCTTGATCGTGAGATTGATAGATAACCTCACCTCTAATCGAAAAATAGCCATCTTCAACATTAGGTTCAGACTCTGGGAGAGAGGGGATGGAGGATATTAAACTGCTCTCAATTTCGCCGGAAACAGGACTTTCCTCATCTGACGAAGTTTCCGAAGGTTTTTTGAGTGTTTCAGGTTCCCAGACTCCCATAATCTGGGCGTGTAAGTTACCATCTTCTTGCCTGGTGCGGGGATAGACCACCCACAGGTGTTCTTGTTCCAAATCCAAGTGATTTTTGACTAAACTCATGACTCTACCCAGCAAAACCGCGTCTATGGCAGTTCCGTCAGCAGCGATGAGCATACCCCGCGTGAAATGTTCTTCAGATTGGGTGTAGCGGCCCCGGACCAAACCAACAGCTCGGTACTGTCTGGGTTCGCTGGGGGGAGGAATCGGATGTTGGCGCATCACTGCGGGTATGTCATCGGTGGCTGGACTCTCCTGCTCACCAGAGTCTGATGTGACGGTGGGCGATACAGAGACTGCTGGAGTATCGCTGGTAGATGGAGAAGGGGGTGCTGGCTCTGAGAGTGCGGGAGCATCCCTAGGTGGATCTTTTGGCTTTGCTTCCTCCTTGGGGGGAGAAGTGTAGCGTGGTCGTTGCAGGGTGTCCTTGGATGCTGGGGCATCTGTTGGCGTTGGCGGTTGATTTTGGTCAACCGGTGCTGCCAACAGCTCTGGCTGTGGACTTTCCTCTGGTGTCTCAGGAACGGAAACTGTATCTTTGGGCGGATTGACGGCCAGTTCGCGAGGCTGAGCCTTGCGAGTTGAAGTAGATTTGGGCGATTTGGAAGAGCGGTTTGGAGAGGGGTTCATAAAAACTCCTTGCAGCGGAGACACATCCCTTGAGGGAAATTAGGAATAAACTGAAGACACTGCTTTCAAAACTACTAGCACCTTACAGGCGAGCACAGGGCTCTCTGGTCTGGTTGTGACCCGTCAACCCCAACTTTCAAGGGGTGGTAGAGTGTCGAGCGGTCCGTTGGCTGCTAAAATCCTTGTTGGTAAAGACTTTAGGAGTTGCTGACCGATCGTCAGTTCGATCGCCCTGTGGTTGGAGTTGCTGGCTAATAGAATTTAGGATATTCAGCTTGCCTATTTTACTTAATCCAATTACCGAACGGGCTGATCCGCCATATTTTTGGTAATTTTTAGCTCGACCAGACTAAATTGGACCGACGGCGCAATCCTTGGGGCTGCGGGTCTGAGTGTCCAAAATTGTTTAGCTAGCATGAAGTTGTGGGTCTGTTACCATATTAGCTGCAAGCAAAAGATTGCTTTGTCACAGTTGGGCCCTAAAATTAAAAACCTGATGGACTTGGCTTAGGCACCAGGTGATGCCTTCAATGTCCGAAAATAGTAAATTTTAAGCTGAACAAGTTGAATTATGGATAAAACAAACAAGGGTCGTGGGTTGATTACTGTGGTGGTGGTGCTGTCCCTCATCGCTTTTTTGGGATTTTCTCTGGTCCCACTTTTGGACAGCATTCTCAAGGGAAGCCAAGCCCAAACTAGGTCAACTCCAACGCCTACTCAGACGGCGGCAAGTGGGGAAAAGCAATCAGAGTTGCTGCAAGCTCAGGCGAGGGGTTACGAATTGGTTTTGCAGCGCGAGGCCGACAATGTAACTGCTTTGCGAGGCCTATTACAGGTGCGGCTGGAATTGATCGGACAAGGGGTGGGGGACATTAAAGATGTGGTGCCTCCTTTGGAAAAGTTGGCTAAGTTGAATCCTGAAACTACTGAATACGGGATTTTACTGGCTCAGGCTAAGGAACGCACGGGCGATCGCGAAGGTGCGGCTCAGGCATACCGGGCTATTTTGGCGGCTAAGCCGGGGGAAATTAAGGCTTTGCAGGGGTTGGTGAATTTGTTGTTAGTGCAGCAGCGGCCCGAAGCTGCGATCGGATTGCTGCAAGATACGCTCAAAGCTGCTCCCGCTGCGAATCAGGCAAAACCGGGAAGTATTGATACAACTTCGGTGCAGTTGATTTTGGGACAGGTTTATGCTGTGGGGAAGCGGTTTGACGAGGCGATCGCGATTTATGACGAATCTGCCAAAGCTAATCCCAAGGATTTTCGCCCGACTCTAGGAAAGGCGATCGTATTTAAAGAACAGGGCAAAAAAGATGAAGCAAAAACCCTATTTGCTAAGGCTACGGAGTTAGCTCCTCCTAACTATAAAGACCAAATCAATCAGTTAGCTAGCGATACTCCCAAGCCTTCTCCTGCTGCTGCTGCGAGTCCGAAACCGGGGGCTTCTCCTAGTTCTGAATCGACGGCTTCACCGAGTCCTGAAGGTGCGCTACCGAAGCCTTAAGACACTGTAGGGACACAGCATTGCTCATTAGTGTCAACTTAAGCCTGAAAGCCCTGAGAAATCTGGTTTTTACCTGAGTCTAGATCCCCCTAAATCCCCACCCCCCCCTAGCCCCCCCCAAGGGGGGAAGGGGGACTTTGATCGGACTCCTGTCCCCCCCTTCTTAAGGGGGGTTAGGGGGGATCTGGCCTTAATTGTCAAACAGTAGTCTCTGAAGGGGTTTGACGTTAAGTTGACACCAATGAGCACTGCTGTGTCCCTAACCATGCCACTCACGGTTAACTGTTCACCGTTCACTCGGAGGGAATTATGACCCAAAGCGTTGACCGCATTGTTCTACCTCCTGCTTTTCCAGACCACACTCAATTACCAGAGTCGGATGGTACTTTTGTGAAAAATTTTCAGGAGCATCCACAAAGTTTAATTTTAACTGATTCGATCGGACCAATTTTGCAGGAACGGCATCCCGATGGTCAATATGCGATCGGTCAAGATTGCGGTATTTACTGGAGAGAAACCGAGCCACCAGAAAAAGGTGCAGAAGCTCCTGATTGGTTTTACGTTCCCAATGTACCTCCTAATATTGACGGTCAAATTCGCCGTTCCTACGTGCTGTGGCGAGAACACATAGCACCGTTAATTGCGTTGGAATTTGCTAGTGGGAACGGGGATGAAGAGCGCGATCGTACTCCTTTATCACGCACTGATGAAGGGCTAATAACGAAACCTGGAAAGTTTTGGGTGTACGAGCGGGTGATGCGAATTCCCTATTACGGCATCTACCAAGTTAATAATGGCAGATTAGATGTTTATCGGTTGATTGATGGATATTATCAACTGTTAGAACTCAATCAGCGGGGTCATTTTGCGATCGCACCTTTAGGCGTAGAATTGGGACTTTGGCAAGGCAGTTATCAAAATCAAACTATGCTTTGGCTGCGTTGGTGGGACGAGGAAGGTAATTTGCTGTTGATTGGCGATGAAAGGGCAGAATTGGAGAAATTGCGAGGGGAACAACAGCGGGAAAGAGCCGAGAATGCAGAGCAGGCACGACAAGCTGAAGCTCAGGCAAGAAGGGATGCAATTCCCCGATTGTTGGGTATGGGTTTGAGTGCCGAACAAGTGGCGGAGGCGTTAAGTTTATCTGTGGAGGAAGTTAGGGATAATAGACATCTGGCATAATTGTGGAACAGGCTCCTGCCTGTTCAAAACCTGCTTTTATAGAATAAAGGAAAAGGGCGATCGGTCTTAATAGACTTCATCATGAGAACCCATTTTGAGCAATAAAATAGCTTCCTCTTCATTTTCTGGATCGATCGCAAACTCAAACAAAATCCGATAATCATAATCTATGGAACACGACCAGATACCCGATAAATCTCCTGTGAGTTTGTGAGTTCGCAAGCTGGGATTAAAGCAGTCTTCAGACAAAAGTTCAAGCGTAGCTTCAATTAAAAGACGAAGCTGATGATTTTTACGAACTAACTTTTTGAAATTACGAATAGATTTGGGAGTCCAACCAATTTTCATCAATCATCCAACTCCGCCATAAAATCGGCTACCGAACCAAATTTAACATTGCCCTCAGCATATTCTTGACGAACTTCTGCGACTTCCTTAAGTAATTCATTTCGTCGCTGTTGTCGCAGACGGTTCTGAAGAATATCTAGAAGCAGGGCTTGATCTTCTAATGATAAAACTTCTATAGCTTCAAGAGCTTGCTGGAATTGAGATGTCTGTGTCATTTTACTCATAGTTATTGTTCCGTAAATTACCAGATTATATCAAATCCGGTAGCATCTGAATTATTCATCTCTCTATTCTCTCCCTCTGTGTCCTCTGTGTTCTCTGCGGTTAAATCATTCCGATGTAGCCGGAAACGATATTATTTTCATTTGAACCAAAATATTTTTTATTTATTTTAGCCAAATTTATCATATCCTAGCATTTTTCACTTCTGCTGTGTGTAAGATTTTCCTTGTTCCCAAGTTCAGCACAGGAACAAGGATTCCAAACTAGCTTCTAATACTTCCTCTCCTGCGGCTCAAACATCGTAATCGCCACCGGCATATAAGCCAAATCAATCCCCGCAGGTGAATAATAAGCCAGCGTATGCTTCAAGAAATT
Source organism: Microcoleus sp. (assembly GCF_041354475.1). Lineage (NCBI taxonomy): Bacteria > Bacillati > Cyanobacteriota > Cyanophyceae > Oscillatoriales > Microcoleaceae > Microcoleus > Microcoleus sp. Next base: position 10,646 of record NZ_JBGJZU010000089.1, on the reverse strand, counting down.
GCCGTCATCCCGCTGCGGAAAATCTTCTCGCGAATGAGCTCCCCGACTTTCTTGCCGCTTCAAAGCAGAAGTTAAAATCATTCTCCCCACAATTATCAAACTCCGCAACTCCAAGGCTTCGACAATTTCCGTATTCCACAACTTGCCTTTATCGTCCAAGTAAACTTCCTGATATTGTCGCTCCAATTCCTCCAATTTCGTCAAACCTTCCTGCATCAATTCGGCGCTACGAAATACGCCACAATACTCAGTCATAGTATCTTGATACTGCTGACGGATTTGATTGATGCGGTATTTGCCGGGACGGTCTACAAGTGCCTGAATTTGCTCGCTGGCTTCCTTGATATAATGCTGTTCATCCACTGCTGGAAGCTTGCGATTTTGGACAAATTGTGCTATTTTTGCACCTGTAACTTTGCCATAAACAACGCATTCCAAAAGTGAATTACTGCCCAAACGATTTGCGCCATGAACAGACACGCAAGCTGCTTCGCCGGCTGCAAAGAAACCGTCCACTAAACCATCAACACTACTGCGAACTTGTCCGCTGACATTAGTCGGAATTCCCCCCATTGAATAGTGCACTGTCGGACGCACGGGCATCGGCTGATTTACGGCATCAATTCCTAACAAACGGTGGGCTTCTTCCCAAGCAAACGGAATTTTGCTCATGATTTTTTCCCGTCCCATGTGCCGCAAATCCATGTAAATAAACGGGCCGCCGGCACTACCGTCAACATTGATTCCTCGGCCTGCACGAATTTCTAAGGAGATGGCCCTAGATGTAATATCTCTAGGCGCTAATTCCATCCGCGAGGGGGCATAGTTCGCCATAAAGCGTTCCCCTTCGGAATTAATCAAATAGGCCCCTTCGCCCCGCACAGCCTCGGAAATCAAAACTCCCACCGGATACAAACCAGTCGGGTGAAACTGCACGAATTCCATATCTTCCAACGGCAATCCCGCCATAGCAGTCATCGCCAAACCGTCTCCAGTTGAGGCGTAATCGTTCGAGGTCGTGTTGTAAACCCGACCATAACCCCCCGTAGCGAACATCACCGCTTTAGCGCGCACCACCTCGATTTGACCGTCTACAAGGCGATACATAACTACGCCCTTGGCTTGACCTTCTTCCAAAATCAGGCGGGTGACGTACCATTCCTGATAGATGTGAACTCCGTAGCGGCGGAGATTGTTGACTAATTCGTGGAGGATGGCGTGACCGGTTTTGTCAGCGGCGTAGCAGGTGCGGTTGTGGGAATGTCCGCCAAAAGCCCGCTGGGCTATTCTGCCATCTGGGAGGCGAGAGAAAAGGACTCCCATGTGTTCTAAATCGATGACTACACCGGGGGCTTCGCGGGTGAGAATTTCGACGGCATCTTGGTCGGCTAAATAGTCTGAACCTTTTACGGTGTCAAAAGCGTGGGCTTTCCAACTGTCTTCGGTATCGACGTTTTGGAGGCTGGATGCCATACCGCCTTGGGCTGCGACGGAGTGCGATCGAATCGGGTGAGTTTTGGCAACTACAGCTACCTTTAAACTGGGGTCAGTGCGGGCTATTTCCACCGCGGCGCGGCAACCTGCTAAACCGCCGCCCACAATGATTACGTCGTGTTCTAGCATTTTTTGAGTAATGTTGAGTGTTCTGCTGTATATGTAATTCTGATGCACAAAAAAAATCCTCACGCAAAGGTAAGGAAGTTTTTAACTTTTGATTTTTAACTTTATTGAAAATTAAAAATCTGTACGCTGGATTAGCCCACTGCTGGGGCAGGTTTTTGGCCTGGTAAATTGGCGCTAGCGGATGGTTTGGATTCGGTAGCGGGTTCTACGGCTGTGACTTCGATGTGATTTAGCAAAGTCGTCACAAACGCAAACAGCAGGAAGGGTAGAGACAGGACTAAGATCAATCCGACGGTGGCTAAGGCGTAGATTTGACGGGCGCTACTCCACAAGGCGAGGGCGGAGGCGAGACTCATAAAGATCACAATCAGCCAAATAACGATTTGACCGTAAATGTCGCCGAAGGTCAGCGTGCATCTAAGGCGATAGTTATGCAAGTTATTCATTTTGGGCCTGGCGAGGTTGCTATTAGGACTTGCGCGAAAATACTTGAAATTTCTTAGTCTAGTTAGCGTGAACTACCCGCCGTCAAGGGTCGTACCGGTATGACGGAGGCTTCTCCCTTCAACGACCACAGCCACCACAGTAGTAGATTTGCGTCCATACTGTTTTGGTCTTACATAGCCTTCAGGAGCAATAACGCTGGTTCCCAACGTCAATAAGCGCAAGCCTTCATTTTTGATATTTATCGCGGCATTAATGTCTCTATCGTGCCGATTGCCACAGTGTGGACAGTCAAATTCTCGTACAGATAAATCCATTTTTGGCAGTGGCTTCAAAGTATTTGAGCAAAGATGAGTTGATGCAAAAAATCTACCTATTTCTAGATAAACTTTCCCCACCATTTCTGCTTTATATTTAAGCATAGTACAAAATATTACCCAACCAGCATCAGATATTGATTTGGCTAGGCAATGATTTTTCACCATGTTTCTGACTGCCAGATTTTCTACTACTACGACTTGGTTTTTGTCTACTATCTTGCGCGATAGCTTGTGCAGAAAATCCTCGCGGACTCTTTTGGTTTTTGAGTGAACTTTAGCTACGGCCAGCTTGGCTTTTCGACGATTATTTGTGGTTTTATCTTTTTTGCGAGCCAGCTTTTTTTGCTTACGAGCTAAATTTTTTTCATGTTTCTTTGTAGCTTTTGGATGTTGATATTTAGAACCTTCTGATGTAACTGCAAAATCGGTTAGACCTAAATCTATGCCAATCACATTACCCTCAGAGCTAGATTCTGGGCATTCAATGCCATCATCCACAAGCATGGAAGCAAAGTATCTCCCATCAGGATTTTTGGATACAGTCACAGTTTTGACTTTACCTTCAATATCCCGATGAACTTTAGCATTGACAGTACCCAACGAACCCGGAAATTTAATCTCACAATTACTCAATACTTTGACATTTTGAGGGTATTGAATAGATTGCTTCCCTTGGCGTTTCTTGAATGTTGGATACATGGCGCGACCATCAAAGAAGTTGCCAAAGGCTACACCTAGATTCAAGACCGATTGCTGAAGACACTGAGAGTAACACTCAGATAGCCATTCATTGTCAGTTTTCCACAAGGGTATTGACTTTTTTATGGTCATGGCGGTAACGCCTTTGCCAGTCTCTTGATAGGTTGCGGTTATTATAGCCAAAGACTGATTCCAGACCCAACGCACACAACCGAAAGCCTTAGCAAGGTATGCTTGCTGGACAATAGTAGGGTAGATTCGGACTTTGACAGCTTTCAGCACAATGCACAATACTTAGATTGCTTTTTTGATTAGTCTAAGTTTATCATAACAAAAAATATTAGAAAAGCCAACAATTTGCGATGCCCCCTCACGCTCGCCGAAGGGATGATCTCCTCATCCATCCGCCATCGCCTGCTAGCTTTCGCTTTTACGTCTTGTGGCGGATGGAATCGTCGATTCACGTACCTTTGATCCCACACTAATCGAAGCGATATAGTGTGGGGATTCCCGTCTGCTAAGCTAACTTGGTTTGACTGCGGTTCCAAAGATTTTTAGAGAGGTCGCAACAAGACTTTATAAATTTAGGGAAAAATCTACTTTATGACCGATCGCCAATTTGGTAAAGAAATGTTAAGTTATATGGAGATGAAATTAACTTTCAGAGGGTCGCACCTGTCTTTTTGCCTATGTCGCCCGATCGCACATTACTGATTTCACGCTCTTTCTTGGCTGGTTTGGGCACTCAGATGTTTTTGCACCAAGAGGATCGAATTCCCCAACAAAGCCCGGTGTTGGTGGTTAGCAATCACCGCAGTTTCTTAGATCCTGTGCTGCTGACGGCGGCTTTGGGTCGATCGATCCGTTTTGCTTGTCATCATTACATGGGACAAGTTCCGGTGGTTCGGGAATTGGTAACATCTTTCGGTGCTTTTCCCTTGGAAGCACCGCAACACCGACAGCAGCATTTTTTCTCTCAGGCGACGGCGCTGCTGCAAAATAGGGAGATGGTGGGGGTGTTTCCAGAGGGTGCGGAACCGATGGTGAATTTTACTCAACCGCATACTGTCGGGAAGTTTCAGCGGGGATTCGCTCATTTAGCCCTGCGGGCTCCGGTGCGGGATTTGGTGATTTTGCCGATCGCGATTAGTTCTTTTGAGGAACAGTCGGTGCGATCGGGCTTACCGCTAAAATTGTTGAGTTTGTTCGATCCTTCAGAACCGTTGTTCGATCGCCCTGGATGGCATCCTGTGATAGTTTACAAACGAGTTAATGTCTTTGTTGGCCATCCGTATTGGATTACGGGCGATCGAAAACAGCAATATCAAGGGAAACAAGCTAAAGCAGTTGTGGCTGAACTTACAGAACATTGTCACGGGGAAATTACACAATTACTCCAGCGAGGTTGTGTTTAGCAGTAGACTGACTAGAAACTGTTAAAAGATACTAAATAAACCCCGGATAATCAATGTTAAAAATCAGCCAATTAAGTGTAAAATCAAAGCTCACGATTGTTCTCATTTCCCTAAGCTTGAGTTCAATTTTAATTATTAGCTTTCTGGCTTGGAGCAAGGCAAGAGGTACGCTCAAAGACAAAACTTTTAATCAGTTAACTAGCGTCAGAGCTTCCAAAGCTTATCAGATTGAATCATACTTCAAAAATCTGCGAAATCATATCGATACGCTTTGCGAAGATCGCATGGTTGTATCAGCAATGATTGAGCTTAATCAAGGATTCAAAGAACTCAATCAAAAAAAACAAATTCAAGCAGATTTGGACGCGACATTACAAAAACATTATACTAAAAATTTCTTTCCAAAATTATCCAAAGCGATTGAAGGCGTGCCAAACTTTCAAACTTATCGTCCCGATGGTAAAGCAGCTAAATATCTCCAGTATCACTACATCGCTAAGAATTCCAATCCAGTTGGCGAAAAAGAAAAGTTAAACGATGCCAAGGACGGTAGTGAATACAGCAAATCTCATGCCACATATCACGAACTATTTCACAATTTAGTTGAAAAATTTGGCTATTACGATTTATTTTTGATTGATTTCAAAACCGGAGATATCGCATATACGGTTTATAAGGAGACGGATTTTGGTACGAACTTGAGCAATGGGCCTTACTGGGAAAGCAGTCTAGCAAAGGTTGTTGATCTTGTGCGAAAAAATCCCGATCGCGGATCTGTCCAAATCGTAGATTTCCAATCCTATCGCCCTTCCTACGGACAACCGGCAGCCTTCATCGCAGGCCCGATTTATGACGGCTCTTACTTAGTGGGAATTTTGGCGATTCAACTGCCAATTGACGAGATTAATAATGTCTTGACAGGTAACAAAAACTGGCAGAGAGATGGACTGGGAAAGACGGGAGAAACTTACCTAGTGGGAGAGGATTTGCTGATGCGTTCGATGTCGCGTTTTCTGATTGAGGATGCAGCCGGCTATAAAAAAGCCTTGCGTGCAAGCGGGACACCAGAAAACACTATTCAATTGATCGAACAGCTAGATACCTCGATTTTTTTACAGAAGGTGGATACAAAACCGGCGAGAGAAGCGCTGGGCGGCAAGGAAGGCACTCAGATTGTTGATGACTATCGGGGCATACCTGTGCTGAGTTCTTATTCGCCCCTGAAAATTAAGGGAGTGAATTGGGCAATTTTATCGGAGATGGATCTGACGGAAGCTTATGAGTCGATGTCGAATTTAGAAAGATATCTGTTGCTGGCTACCGTCATTCTCATGCTGATCATTACTTATTTAGCGAGTATTGTGGCTGCTAATTTAGTGAAGCCGATCGATCTCATGATTGCAGGTGCGCGTGAAGTAGGGGTGGGCAAGTTCGATACTGAATTTCAACAGAACTCTAGCGACGAATTTGGCGAACTTGGGGGAACTTTTAATGAAATGCTGGTGATTCTGCGCGAAAAAAATCAATCGATCGCCCAAAAAGACCGCGAGATCGATATACTACTATTGAATGTTTTGCCCAGGGCGGTTGTGGATCGGGTGAAAAAAGGCGAAGCACCAATCGCTGACAAGTTTCCCCAACTTACGGTGTTGTTTGCTAGAGTGCTTGGTTTCGCAGAAATTTCGGAACATAAGGATGTGGAAGAAACTGCGGAGATTCTGAATGAATTAGTCGATTTATTTGATGAAGAAGCCACGGGACATGATGTGGAAAAGTTGAAAACGATCGGCGATCGCTATTTCGCTGTTTGCGGGCTGACAACCCCTAGACTCGATCGCGAAAAGCGAGTGGTAGATTTTGCTCTTTCGATGTTAGATATAGTCGATCGGTGTAATGTCAAATACAAAATTAAATTGAGCCTCTGTGTTGGCATTAATACAGGTGCGGTGATGGCGGGCATTGTCGGCACCAAAAAGTTTACTTACGATATCTGGGGCGAAACTGTGAATATTGCCAGATACTTGAACAACCAAAATCAACCCCAGACTATTCTAGTCACGCAGGAAGTGTACGCTCGCATTCACGAGTTATATCCTTTTGAGAATGGTAAAGAAATTGAATCTGAGACAAAAGGCAAGTTGCCCATCTGGATTTTGAGAAAAAAAATCTTGGCTATTGCTGATTCTGAGTAAAAATGGAGGTTTGAAAAAGTGATAGAGCGATCGCTGTGGATTTGGGGAATAATTTTCATCATAGGATTCCCGATATTGAATGTTGCCCTCGCAGAAGGCATCGGGCGCTTGGATCAGCACGCGAATTCCCTAGCGAAATTTTTGGAAAACGTTCGCAGATTTTTGTTGCCAAGTTTAACAGTCTTCTTGGTGATGCGAGAATTCTTTGGGTTTACCAAGGCTGACGCATCTTTACGAATTGTCGAAACAGTGTTTTGGATTGCCGCAATTGTGACTTGTGTGTCGCTGGTGAATGCGGTGCTAACTCCCAGAAGCCGAAAAAAGCCTTGGCAGATATACATACCAGGTTTATTTTTTGAGGTGACGCGCATCGGCATAATTCTATTGATCGCCGCTTATATTCTCGGTGGCGTGTGGGCAGTAGATTTAAGTAAAGTAGCTGAAGCCTTGGGTATCGGTTCCCTCGTCATGGCACTGGCACTACAAGACACGCTAAGCAACTTGGTATCGGGATTTTTGTTGCTGTTTGAAGGCCCGTTCAAAATAGGTGACTGGATTCGGGTGGGCGAACAAGAAGGTGAGGTAATTGAATTGAACTGGCGTGCTGTGCGCCTAAAAACTCGGGATAGAGACGTGATCATTATTCCTAACAGCGTTTTGGGAAAAGACGCGATTTACAATTACACCTTACTAGATCCGCTGCACACGGAAACAGTTGATTTGAAGTTCTCCGATAAATATCCGCCGAACTTGGTGAAACGCATCCTGCAAAGCGCAGCCCTGGCTACAGAAGGGATATTATCCGATCCTGTGCCGGTCGTCGTTACCAAATCTTACGACTCTTTTGCGATCGTCTACGAAGTGAGATTTTATATTTTGAACTTCATCGATCTGATCCAGGTTCGTGATGACTTTATGACACGGGTTTATTACGCTGCTAAGCGGAACAATTTAACGACGCCTGTGCCCATCTCTATCCAGGGGAACAATTTTGACCTGAACGCTCTCAAGGCGGATGATAAGCAATTAGACGTAGCAGCTTATTTGCGATCGCTCCCTTATTTCAGCGCCATCGAGTCGGAACAGCTCGACAAACTCGCAGCCAAAGCGATTTTGCAAGATTATGGAGTAGGCGAAAAACTGCTGAAAATCGGAGAGCAAAATCAAGGGCTTTATATCATCCGATCGGGAAGTGTTAAACTTTCAGTCAAAGACATCCACGATCGCGAGATTGACTGTGCTTATCTGTCAAAAGACGATATCTTTGGGGAGATGGCTCTGTTAGTGGGGGAACTCAGCCCAGTTACTGCCACAGTTATCGACGATTTGCAGGTGATTATTCTCGATAGCTATTCAGCGAATCAACTAATCGAAAGCAATCCCAAATTTGCGATCGAGATGAATTATTTTATTGAAGAAAGGAGAAAAACTGTACATCTCGCCCAAGGAATAGAAAACTCAGCCGAAAAAAATCAAGGTCGCAATCGATGGAGTTATCATAAAATGGAGTAAGCGATATCTGGGCTCATTAAAAACTGCTATAAAGAAGAAGGAAGTGTTATTTGTGATTTCCGACTTGCTTGGGGCTGCCAATAGCCAATAACCAATGAATTTCTCGACCTCATACTATTTAATTTGCGACTTGAATCATGCCAGATGCTAACAACAAGGTTCGTTTTCTAAGACCCAAACCGCCGAGAGTTGATCTACCTTTATTTGTATTTCTGCCTGGTATGGATGGTAGTGGTTTGCTGTTGCGATCGCAAATTCCTAAATTAGCTCAGGATTTCGATATTCGCTGCTTGACTTTGCCCGTTGACGATAAAGTTTGTTGGGATGTACTCGTTAGCGAAACAATCGATTTAATTGCAGCAGAAAAAGCTGCTGGAAATCAAAGACCTGTTTATCTCTGTGGCGAGTCCTTTGGGGGATGTTTGGCAATGAAAATTGTTTTAGAGGCTTCTGAATTGTGCGATCGACTAATTTTAGTCAATCCAGCTTCTTCCTTCCGACAGCAGCCTTGGGTACAGTGGGGGTCATACATAACTCAGTGGCTACCGGCCAGTTTTTATCCGCTTTCTGTGGTGGGTTTATTGCCGATGTTAGCGTCCTTGGGCAGGATTGGGCAGCCGGAACGTCTCGCTTTGCTAGAAGCGATGCAGGCTGTACCTCAAAGCACCTCTGTGTGGAGATTGGCTTTGGTGCGATCGTTTGATGTTGACGAAAATCAGTTGCGCGGCATCAAACAGCCGACGCTAGTAATTGCCAGTGGTAGCGATCGGCTTCTACCTTCTTTAGCCGAAGCGAAGCTTTTAGTCAAGGTAATTCCGAATGCTGAAATGGTGATGCTGGCTAACAGCGGTCATGCTTGTTTGTTAGAAACAGATGTCGATCTGAATCGGATTATGCAAGCTCAGAATTTCTTAAATAGGTCATTAGTTATTAGTCATTAATGATTGATTATCATCAACAACAACCAACTAAAATTAAACAAAAAATCATTGCTAGGGTCTAATCATGCTAAATCTCAAGCTTCCCGAACAAAGACGAAAACTTTACATTGAAATTGCACTGCGTAGATGTCGCCCCGGTAGTGGCAGCAGTCAAGATTTTCTGAATAAAAGAACTTGGAATCATCCCGTGACAAACATTAAAATGATCGTTCAAAAAACCCTTTTTGTTGTAGTCGGAGGGATTGCTACTCGGCTCTATATGCCTGAAAGAATGACCGATGACGTGGCTATTTTAGTATTAACATCGTTTCGTGGAACGGATTATTCAGCACACGATCGATATTTGGGTTTCCCAACCCCTTGATTCTTTAATCGGCAGAGGCCGATTTTGTTTGTATAGAAGCGGTTTCAACCGCGCCCGTCATAACGGGGATAGCTAACCCGGATTTGATATTATAAATTCTTACTCCCACGGAACTACCCCGCAGGGGGTAAGTTCCGATAACAATTAACAACCAGCTACCAACCAATAACCAATAACTAATGACTAATTAAGATTCAGCCATTTTTGAGCATTAAGCCGCTGAACTACACCAAAAACCATTAAGTCTAGGGTAATCTTGCGCTCGTCAATCAAAAAAGGTTCAAGAGTGCTAGTTTTTGTGTTATTTTCAGCGCAAGAAAAAGCTCTTTGACTTTGAATGTTTTCTTTAGGAAAATACAAGTTAAATTGGCGCTGACCTGATTGGAATTTGCCCACTACTTGCCAACAATCGCCGGCGGAACTCATACCCGCAACGGGAATTTTTTGCTTAGCAAAAGTGACGTCTAAATCCTCAACGCCCTGCTTAGTTAAAGCAGTTTGCAAAGCAGGCAAATAATCTTGTTGCATAAATTCTGCAAACGGCTTGTCTTCAACCGCAGGTGCTTTTTCCTTTTTAGCTTTAGCTGGGGGCTTGTCGCCGTCAGCCTTAGCTGCCGCTTTTTTAGCAGTCGGCTCAGGCTTGTCAGTGCTGGGGATGTTTTCAGCAGAAAGGCTAGGAGTTTCGGCTTCCCCTGCTGGATTATTCGGTTCTTCTGCCATTGGTGCTTCCTGTAAAAAAGTGATGAGTAGAGGAGTCAGGAGTCAGTAGTCAGTAGTTATTTGTTGGTTGTTAGTTTTAGTTGTTGTTTCTAATAACCAATAACTAATAACCAATAACTAATGACCGATGACTACTGACTAATGACTGAGGACTATGATTATTGTGACATACTCCCACATCAAATCTGAGTACAGATTATGATGTGGGCTTCTTAACAGCCCGATGAAGGGTATGTAAGATTTCCTTGATGGTACTGTTATCCATAGTTCCTACTATAGAAAGATTCCTACTAGGGCGTTTTATACTGGGGAAAATGTCCAACCCCAGTCTTTTTAGGTTAATCGCAGCATTAAGATCGCGATCTACCATCAAAGAATTTTGCTCATCCCAATACTCTCGAATATTGCAGTCGGTG
>NZ_JBGJZU010000088.1:0-25420 GCF_041354475.1 Microcoleus sp. | reverse complement strand
GGTTAGCCCCCCCTTAGCAAGGGGGGGTTGGGGGGGTTCGGAAGATGTGGTTAGCCCCCCCTTAGCAAGGGGGGGTTGGGGGGGTTCGGAAGATGTGGTTAGCCCCCCCTTAGCAAAGGGGGGTTGGGGGGGTTCGGAAGATGTGGTTAGCCCCCCCTTAGCAAGGGGGGGTTGGGGGGGTAAGGCGATATCTTTGTCTAAATTCACCAAACGGCATTTTTCGACGATCGCATCTACAATCGGCACACCGCGCCCAGTATCTTTCAAAGTTTGATAAGAAGCAATCAACTCGCTGAGTTCCTGCAAACCTTTATACAACCCAGCATTTTCAGCCGGAGGAGTCAGATAGCTGATAGTTTCAGCATAACTGCGACGCTTAGCAATTGTTGCCTCACTGGGATTATTAGCAGCGTAATAATAGAGATTAGGAATCTTGCCGATCAAACTGTCAGGATAACAATCCACAGACATTCCCATCTGCTTACCGGGCATGAATTCCAGGGAACCATGAGTGCCAAAGTGCAGCACCGCATCCGCACCCCAAATGCGCTCTAAATAAGTGTAATAAGCAGCAAAACCGTGGTGGGGACTAGCAGAACGAGAGAATAACAACCGCATCGGATCGCCTTCATAGCCAAAAGTCGGTTGTACTCCGATAAACACGTTGCCAAAGTGTTTCCCATAAATCAGCAAATTTTGTCCATCGCTGTTCAAATGTCCGGGAGGTGGGCCCCAATTTTCTTGCAACCGTTCCGAGTAAGGAGTGAATTCTTCATACTCAGCTACGGACATCCGGTAAGCAACATTTAATTCCGGGCTTTGGTATTGGGCTGTGGCATCATGGATGACTTCTTGCATCAGTTTCTCGGCAGAATCTGGCAATTCTGGCAAGTCATAACCGTTGCCTTTTAAGCCTTTCAATACTTCGTAAATCGAGCCGAAAACGTCTAAATAAGCTGCTGTTCCCACGTTCCCTTTATCAGGAGGGAAACTGAAAACTGTAATCGCAACTTTTTTGTCTAATTTCGGTTTGCGGCGCAGGACTGCCCATTTCATGGCGCGCTGGGAAATCGCCTCAATTCTATCTTGAAGGGCGATCGCCTTTCCTGTAGCGCCATCGCGTCCCGACACAATAATCGGTTCGATCGCACCATCCAACTCAGGAATCGCCACTTGCAGGGCAACTTGAATCGGGTGCAAACCTAAATCGCTATTTTCCCATTCTTCAGTTGTTTGGAAAACCAGCGGCAAAGCCACCATGTAAGGGCGATTTAATTTCTTCAAAGATTCGATCGCCTTCGGGTGATCTTGTTTCGCCGGCCCACCCACCAAAGCAAAACCAGTCAAAGAAACCACCGCATCAACAATCGGCAGAGGTGCAACACCTTTAGCCCCAACTTCCAAGAAGAAAGTTTCGACTGGTTTCGAGAAGTCCAAACCACCCGCAAAAATCGGGATTACCCGCGCGCCCATGGCCTCCAATTCCTGCACCATTGCTACATAGTGCGCGTCATCTCCTGTCACTAAGTGAGTGCGTTGCAACACTAAACCAATGCAAGGTGCCAGGGGGTCTTTAAGATCCGCAGAAATATCTGTGCGGGCATTAAACCAGTTCAGATATGCTTTGACATCCTCAAACATAGACGGTGCCAAAGGATGCCAAATTCCCATGTCTAGATAAACAACTGGTTCTTGGAAAGAAGACTTTGACAAATCTTTGAAGACATATTTCTGTGACAGCATCAGCAAGAAGTTTTCCAAGTTTTCTTGGGAACCTCCCAGCCAATACTGGAAACTCAGCATGAAGTTGCGGGCATCTTGGGCTTTGTCAAGGGGTAAATATTTCAGCACTTTCGGCAAGGTTTGCAGCAGCTTCAGCATTCCGTCTTGGAAGGAACTACCGGATTTTTCCTTCCGTTTTTTCATGAATTCGCCGATCGCACTTTTGCTTTGTCCCAACTGTGCCATGGAGAAACTGCCCATTTTATTGAGCCGCATCACCCCCGGCATCGACGGGAAAACCACGGCGACATCCAAGTTGTCGCGCACCGGTTCCACCGCCGCTACCACTTTTTCGGCTAAATCTTCGATAAAAATTAGAGAAGCTATAAATACGTTGGCATCAGCGACATCCCGTTTGAAAGCTTCGTAGTTTTCCGGGCTGCGAAGTTCTTCGATCAGGTAGCCGCTAATTTCGATCGCCAGATTCGGATTTTTGTTGTTGATCGATCGAACCGCTGCCGACAGGGCGCTTTGATACTGCGGTTCCAGTACGACATAGACCACCTTGAGGAGCGATCGCCCCTGCAAGTTTTCCGGCACGATGTGGCGAATGGTGGGCTTGACGTGAGTGAACATCCGGTTAGGCTCCTTTAAGATGCTGTTTTTCAGAATCGGGAATTTTTCTATCCCATAAGCATTTTTACCAGAAAACGCTTGCCATTAGGTGATTTGAGCCTGCACATGACACAATTCGACAAATTTAGGCCAATTTTTAGTTACATTTTTTTACAAATTCCTTGAGCAAACACTCCAAATTTTGTTTACATAAATTTACTTGACAAAATAATCAAAATATGTATCGAATTAATTTTAAAAGAGAAATAATCTCCAATCAACCAACCTTTGAGCAAAAAATCCTGAATAAAGTTCCAAGTTTGGGAGAACAGATCCAACTTGCGATAGAGGAATTAACAGAGGGAAAAAGGCATAATTTATGAAGGGAGAATAAAAACTTGGGATCGTTGCTTTTTCACAAAAACTATTTTTTCTGGGAAATTAAAACCATTTCATAAAGTCTGTTCCTGTGTAATTTTCCCCACGGCGTTCGAGTGAATGAAAAGCTAATTGGTATTCACGTTCAAACTCATCAAAACCTTGGTAAAAACAATATGGCTAACTACGCAATTTTTGACGAACAATACTACCTTGCCTCCTATCCTTGGATCAAACCAGCCATTGATGCAGGTATCATCAAATCCGGCAGAGAACACTTTGAAAAATTTGGTCAAGCCGGAGGTCTAACTAAAGTATCGCGCTATTTTGACGAAGCTACTTACCTAGCTGGGAATCCAGACATCCAACCCTTTGTCAAGACTGTCAATCCAAACGCGCCTTTCGCGACTGGACTAGACCACTTTATCCAGTTCGGTTACGATGAAGGACAGCGCCGCACTCAAGTATCGCCTGATTACAACGAAAATTTTTATTTAGCAAATAACTCAGAGTTGCAATCGTTTATAGGCCCCAATGCAGCTTTCAAATCAGGATACCAGCATTTCATTCAATTCGGGGTCAAAGAAGGTCGTTTTGGGACTTCATTTTTTGAACCGGAATACATCAAGAATAACCCCGATATTGTGCCGTCTATCGTCTCTGGAACCTTAAAAAATGGTCGCGATCACTACTTCAATTTCGGCAAAAACGAGCCTAACCGCAACGCAACTTTTGTCGGTAGCCGCAGCAACGATATTCTCACAGGCATTGGTGTGGGGAATACAGAACTGATTGGAGTGGAAGTAGGTCTCGATCCCCAACGCAACCGGCAGTATGAAAGCTTTGGAACCAATGAGTTCGATGTCTTGATTGGCGGCCCTGGCTCTGATAGATTTGTGCTCGGAGTTCCGGCTACAAGAGGTAACGTTACTCCGACCCCGCTCTATTTGGGTAATGGTCAAGCTACTATTCGGAACTTCAAGGCAGATCAAGATTTTATCCAACTGCAAGGAGCTTCTTTAGATAGCTATCAGCTAGTTCCTGTTGGCAGCAATTTGTCAATCCAAACACGTTTTGGAGACGTGCTCGGCGTGATTGAAGGAGGAGCAGGTTTGGGTTTAATCGCCCAAGGGGCTAATAGTAATGGTACTTTCTTGATTGGATAGTTATTGGTCATTAGTCATTAGTTATTGGTCATTAGTCATTGGTCATTGGTCATTGGTCATCAGTCATTAGCTAATGGTGATGATTGATGACTTTTTTTATCTGGAAAGCTAATGAGTATTCAAGCTCAAAATCATCCAAACATCAGGAGTAAAACATGGCTAACTACACAATTTTCGACGAAAAATACTACCTCTCACAATATCCTTGGATTCAGCCGGCCATTGATGCAGGAGTCATCAAATCCGGTAGAGAACACTTTGAAAAATTCGGGCGAGAAGGCGGCTTAACTAAAATATCGCGGTATTTTGACGAAGCTACTTACCTTGCAACCAAACCAAACATCGTATCCTTGGTTCGCACAGTCAACCCAAACGCACCCTTTGCCACCGGCCTCGATGAATTTATCCAGTTAGGTTACGATGAAGGAAACCGCTTATTCCGGCGCACTCAAGTATCGCCTGAGTACAACGAAGATTTTTATTTAGCAAATAACTCAGACTTGCGACCGTTTATTCAGAACGGAACTTTCAAATCAGGCTATCAGCATTTCGTTCAATTTGGGGCTAAAGAAGGTCGTTTTGGAACTTCATTTTTTGAACCAGAATACTTAAAGAAAAACCCGGATATCGTACCGTTTGTCAACTCAGGCGTATTGAAAACCGGCCGGGAGCACTTCTTCAATTTCGGGAAAAACGAGGCTACTAGATCCGCAACTTTTGTCGGCACCCGCAACAACGACTTCATCACTGGTGCGGGTGCGGGGACTGCGGAATTTGTCGGAGTAGAAGTAGGTATCGATCGCAACGGCAACCGACAGTATGAAAGCTTTGGCACCAATGAATTCGATATCCTGACTGGTGGCCCGGGAATTGATACATTCGTCCTCGGAGTTCCAGCAGCAGCCCAGAATCCCTCCCCAACACCGCTGTATTTGGGTAACGGTCAAGCTACGATTCGGAACTTCGACGCAAACGATTTTATCCAACTGCAAGGAAATTCTTTAAGCGACGGCTACAGCCTGACTCCTGTTGATGGCAATTTGTCAATCCAGCGTTTTGGAGATGTGATCGGCGAGATTGAAGGACGTGCAAACAACTTGAGTTTGATTTTCCAAAGATCTAACGGTAACGGTACTTTCTTGATTGGATAGTCATTAGTCATTCTAAAGAAACCGGGTTTTTTCCTGAATCCGCGATGATCTAACCAAATATTTCGCAAAAACCCGGTTTCTCGGCCCTGGGGCAAGTCATAGGTTATTCTAAAAAAACCCGGTTTCTCTGCCCTGGCGCGTCAGTCCTAAATTAGTTAATTTTGAGGTGAAAATCATGGCAAGCTATGACATCTTTGACGAAAAATATTACCTTTGGCAATATCCGTGGCTGAAACCAGCCATTGATGCAGGCATCATCAAATCCGGCAGAGAACACTTTGAAAAATTCGGTCAAGCCGCCGGCCTCACAAAAATATCGCGGTATTTTGATGAAGATACCTATATAGCTCAAAATCAAGATATTGCACCCTTTGTTCGCACCGCTAACAACCAAAATCGACCGTTTTCTTCAGGCTTAGACCACTTTATTCAGTTTGGTTACGAACAAGGCCGCACGCGAGTATCGCCTGACTACGACGAAGTTTTTTACTTAAAGCGCCACCCCGATATAACTCCCTTCGTCGAGAGTGGAACTTTTAAATCTGGCTTTCAGCACTTTATCAAATTCGGAAATACAGAAGGTAGGTATGGGACAAGTTTCTTTGAACCACGTTACTTGTCAGACAACCCAGATGTTGCGGCAGTTGTGGCGAATGGAACTTTGAAAACTGGTAGAGAACATTATCTAAAATTTGGGCAATTTGAGCCTATTCGATTCGGATTTTTTACTGGAACTAACGGCAATGATATTGTCACGGGATTTACAGCCGGAAAAAATCAAATTACAGGATTTCAAGTAGCTTTCGCTGGCCCTAATCCACCCTTGGGGATTAATAAGAATAAGTATGACGCTTTGAAGTTGGATGAGAGTACGAGAGTCCCTGTTCTGACTACCACTGAATTCGATACATTAATTGGCACTTCTGGTACTGATTACTTTGTTCTTGGAGATGCTGTTCCCAATGGCAGACTTAGTTTTATTAGCCGGGTCGATTTCTATACCGGAAGTGGCGAGGCCAGGATTGTCAACTTTGAAAAAGGAAAAGATTATCTCCAACTTGTGGAAAGCTTCGATCAACTTACCATCCGTCCATCAGGGGGAGACTTATTAATTCAAACATCGGGAGATACCATAGCCCGAATTCAGGGCGGAGCGAATCTAAATCTGCAACAGATTCCGATGACAAATCCGTTTAGTCCTCCTGTAGGTCTCACTTTTCTAGGCTAGAAAATAGAGAGTTTAAGTGATATTTAATATCAAATCCGTTAACATCGGAATTATTATTTCTCTCTTCTCTTTCTCTGTGTCCTCTGTGTCCTCTGTGGTTTAATCATTCCGATACAACCGGAATAAATATAAGTGTTCCGAAAAGGAAGCATTAGAAACAACTAAACAATCTTCTACCGTTGATTGAAAATTCACCATTCTTGTTGTGATTCCGCTTCTGCTTTGATTAAATTTTGCCGCATTTCCCCCCAATTCATCCGAGTAGAAATAGCATTTTCCAGAATTTGACCACGCTGTAAATATAAAACTTTGGTGGCAAATTCCTGGGCTAATTCTAATTGGTGATTTACCATTAAAATAGTGATTTTGCTGTTGGTTAACTCGGTGAGTACCTGCATCAAGTGGTGGGATTTGCCGGCATCTAGGGCAGATGTGGGCTCGTCTAAGAGCAAGATTTTGGGTTGGAGGACGATCGCCCGTGCGATCGCCACCAGTTGTTTTTGGCCTACTGAGAGTTGCAATTCTGTGCGTGTCAGCCATTCTTCGGGTATGTGCAATTGTGCGATCGCCCCACTAATTCTCTCTGCAATGTTTGATGGATGCACGCCGCGCAGCTTCAAAGGATAGGCGAGTGCTTCTCGCACCGACATTCCCAACAGCTTCGATTCTTGAATAACAAGGGTGATTTGTCTGCGAAGTTCGATCGCCCCTATTTGCCGATATTCCTGATTTTCCAGATAAATCGAGCCACTGGTAGGGCTGCTAAGTCGGTTTAGCAGCCGCAACAGGGTAGTTTTCCCCGCACCAGAAGGGCCAACAATCGCCACGCGATCGCCCCCAGTTACCTCAAAGGATATATTTTCCAGCAAGTAACTGGAGGCGATCGGTGTTTTAAAACTTACATTATCAACTCGCAATTGAGGAGTGGTTTCTGGATGATTTTCAGAATAATTAGGCATTGAATTAATTTAAAATATCTCAAAAAATTGTACATATTTCGATCCCCCTAAATCCCCCTTAAGAAGGGGGACTTTGATCGGAATCTTGTCCCCCCCTTATTAAGGGGGGTTAGGGGGGATCGGAATTCTATGCAAGGACCTATAAAATTGGTATGACTCCAGGGCGATCGCAACTAAATTCATCGGTGTATCCGTGTCGCGCCCCTCTTCATGCTCAAACCTTTACAGCTTTTTCCAAAGGAAAACCCAAATGTTCGCGCTGTTCCAAATAAAGCTGAGCCACCCGTCGCGCCAAGTTACGAATTTTGGTAATGTAGCGAGTTCTTTCTGTTACCGAAATCACACCTCTCGCATCTAATAAATTGAAAGTATGCGAACATTTTAACACATAATCAAGACTAGGCAAAACTAATCCTTTTTGCGTCAATTGTTCCGCCTCTTGTTCGTAGAGTCCAAACAGCGTAAACAGCAATTCAGGATTAGAAGCTTCAAAGTTGTAAGTACATTGTTCAATTTCCCCTTGCAGGTGAACATCGCCGTAAGTGATGCCATCTTTCCACTGAATTTTGGTCATCGCATCCACTTCTTGCAAATACATTGCCAGCCGTTCCAGTCCGTAGGTAATTTCAATCGAAACCGGGCGACAATCGATGCTACCGCACTGTTGAAAATAGGTAAATTGAGTTATTTCCATCCCGTCCAGCCAGACTTCCCAGCCGACACCCCAAGCTCCTAAAGTGGGGGATTCCCAGTTGTCTTCTACGAAGCGAATGTCGTGGTCTTCTGGTTTGATTCCTAATGCTCTCAGCGAGTCTAAATAGATTTCTTGGATATTAGGAGGAGATGGCTTAATTAAAACTTGATATTGATAGTAATGTTGGAAGCGATTGGGATTTTCGCCGTAGCGTCCGTCGGTGGGGCGGCGACAGGGTTCGACGTAGGCGACTGACCAAGGTTCGGGTCCGATCGCTCTGAGAAAGGTGTGGGGATTCATGGTGCCTGCACCTTTTTCTGTGTCGTAGGATTGGGCGATCAGGCAGCCGCGATCGCTCCAGAATTTGTTTAAGGTGGCAATGACTGATTGAAAGTTCACTGGTTTAAATATGGTTGGTGAGTGTCTAAACTTATTTAAGCATACTCAAGGCAGTGAGTAAGTACAAATAAGATCGTGTCCAGTAGATCGCACGTAAGAAATTCGATCGAGGACTATTTAGAAGATTAGGGTATTTATTTTAGTATAATTTATACTCCTTAAAATCGTTCTCAAGCTGCTGGGGTTTGAAGGCAAGGTGAGGGTGTGGAAAATGGGTTCCAGGGCAAGCTATTACCCAGATTACTGGGAAAGAGGTTTCAACCCTATTGGTCTCCAATCACCAGAAGGAATAAATGCAGCCCAGTAGTAGGGATGCTGATAATTTTCACTCTTTAGCATCTCTAATTGAGTCTGGCGCAGTGCCTCACTCCGTCCCTGATTGTTTAGCAATCGGTTGTAGTATTTCACCATCAAGTCTTTAGTCCCATTATCATCAACTTTCCACAAGCTGATTAGCTGACTCTCAGACCCTGCAATTACTAAAGCCCGACGCAAGCCATAAATACCTTCGCCAGTGGCATCTTTTCCTATACCCGTATCGCAGGCAGACAACGCCACCAGTTTTGTCCCGACGAGGTTTAGGGTAGTGACTTCTAAGGCGGTGAGAACGCCATCTTCATTACCTCCGCCCTGCTGCTTTTTGAACCCAGATAGAACTAATCCTGAAAGCAGCAGAGGATTGTCATTAATGGTATTTTGATTGGATTGAGAGCGTGACCCATCTTGAAAGAAACCGTGCGTGGCAATATGAAGAATCTGAGGGCTTTTTACCTGTTTGATTGCACTTTCCGTAGCTTGGGAATGTAGTAGGGGGTTAATTTTAAAAAGAGATGCTATTGCCCTTGCTTCTTCTGCTGTACCTGATAGGGGAGAAAATATTATTTTGGAAAGGTCGATCGAACGGGTATTGTTGCTGTTGCTACTAACGGTTGCGACTTCACCAGGACGATCGAAATAGGGGTCAGCTAAGACGACTGGTGGCTGTTTGCTAGGAGATGAGATTTGCAGTCGCAACAAGTCGCGTCCGGAGGTGAGGTAAGTAAAGGAATAGTTTTCTACTAAGTATTGGTTATTTTCATCAACTAATGCTTCAAAGGGAATGAGATTGAGTGCGCCATCGGGGGAGAGGAGGATTTTGTCAGTATTTCCCAACAATTTTCGCACGGGCTGCATGAGGAGTCGATCCAAATTACGTGCAGATTCTTGCAGTTGAGAGATAGGAGTGTTTTGATCGGCCAAAGATTGACGGAATAATTCTAGGGATTTCTCAATTTTATTGGCTTCGCCTAAGTCGATAGCTTGGATATTTCCACTGGAAGTCAGGATGTAGGCGGCGTAATGAGGTTCGCCAAAGCGTTGATTTAGTTGTGCTTTGGGATTGACAGGTTGATATCGCACAAATTCTACTAAAGCTGCATCGGTTGGAATTAATTTTTGAATTTTTTCTAACGGGACGGATTGGGCAAGAGTGCGGAATTCTGCACTGCGACGACTGAGTTGGTCTTCTAGCTGTTTGGCTCGATCGTCAATGTCAGAAACTCGCTGGCGGTATTCTTGCAGTAGAAGTTTATCGGGTTGATTGTAAATCAGGGTTGCAAGTTGGCTGTAAGTATTGGATAGGTTATCAATTAATTTCTGGCTTTCTGGGTCATTGACACGCTGACGCAAAATTTGCAGGCTATTGGTGAAGATATCTAAGATGCGTCCTTTGCGTTGGAAGATGGTAGTAAGGGCTAAACGAGCAACTTGTGAGTTGTCACCAGCAGAATTTAGGTGCAGAGAGATAGTAGCATCTGTGGTTGCAGAGACGGTTTTAATGTAATCGCGTTTCTGGCGATCGAACCCTACAGCCAAGTTGAGAGAGAGGTTATGTTCTTCAATCTTCAGCCCTTGTGTCAGGAAGTCGAGGGCATTGTTAGTGCTACCTTGACTCCAGTAAAGAAATGCCAGATTTATCAGGCTATCTGCCACATCGGGATGGGTATCTCCTAGCGAGCGTTTTCTCAATTCTAAAGCTTGCTCAAAGAGGGGTTTAGTTTCCTTGTAACGTCCCTGACGTTTGTATAGACCTCCCAGATTATTCAGACTGTTTGCTACAAGAGGATGTTCTTCCCCTAGTAATCGTCTTCTCAGTTCTAAAGCTTGGTGATAGAGGGGTTCAGCTTGACCGTCGCGTCCCTGGTTCGCGTATACAAAGGCCAGATTATTCAGGCTCGTTGCAACATCAGGATGTTCCTCGCCCAGCAAGCGTTTTCTCAGTTCTAAGGATTGGCGATAGAGGGGTTCAGCTTCACCGTAGCGTCCCTGTATTTCGTACAAACCAGCTAAATTATGTAGAGCAAATGCGAAATGGATATTTTCTCGAGATGGCGAACGTTCTATCAGTTCTAGAGCCTGCCGAAAGAACGCTTCTGCATCTGTGTAGCGTCCTTGACGCTGGTACAGATATGCTAAATTAATTAAACTAGCTGCTACCTCAGGATGTGCTTCCCTCAGCGAACCTTTTCTGATTTCTAAAGCTTGGCGATAGAGGGGTTCAGCTTCACCGTAACGTCCCTGGTGCAAGTAAAGACTTGCCAGGTTATTCAGGCTAACTGCTACAGCAGGATGTTGTTCTCCTAGCGAACGTTTTCTCAGTTCTAAAGCTTGGCGATAGAGAGGTTCGGCTTCCCTGTAGCGCCCCTGTCGCAGGTACAGAAGTGCCAAATTATTCAGGCTCGTTAATACAGCAGGATGTTGTTCTCCTAGTAAACGTTTTCTCAGTTCTAAAGCTTGGCGATAGAGAGGTTCGGCTTCCCTGTAGCGTCCTTGGTTTTCGTACAGAGTTGCTAGATTATTGAGGGTATATGCTACAAGAGGATTGTCTTCCCCCAGCAAGCGTTTTCTTAATTCTAAAGCTAGAATAAAAACGGGTTCAGCTTCCCTGTATCGTCCCTGATTCATGTAAAGATATGCCAGATTATTCAGGCTGGCTGCCACATCAGGATGTTCCTCCCCCAGCAAGCGTTTTCTCAGTTCTAAGGCTTGGCGATAGAGGGGTTCAGCTTCACTGTAGCGTGCCTGCTCTCCGTAAAGAGTTGCCAGACTATCGAGGCTAGCTGCCACATCAGGATTTTCCTCACCCAGCAAGCGTTTTCTCAGTTCTAAAGCTTGCTGAAAGAGAGGTTCGGCTTCCCTATAGCGTCCTTGATTGTAGTACAGAGTTGCTAGGTCATTGAGGCTAATTGCGACATCGAGATGCTCATTTCCCAATACCTTCCTGCGAATAGACAGCACACGCTCTAATAAGGGAATCGCTTCTTGGTATTTGCCCTGATTATATAATTGGTTTACCTGCTGTACCAATGATTCTACTTCCGCCAATTCATCCGACTGAGTAGTTAATGTTGGAGGAGTTACCTGCCCTTTCGCCAACTCTGGCACAAAAAACCATAAACCAGCAATTCCCAACCAACTCATCAAAGCCAATGTTTGCTTCACTCTCAACTTACTCATCAGGAAATCCTCCCTTTCAGATCATCTAATTTTTGCTGTAATTTCTGTACCTTTCCTTCATCACCCAGCACCCGATAACTACTCTGCGCTTCCTGATATCGCTGCAAAGCATTTTTCAATTGGTCGAGGGTTTCCTCAACTTCGCCCAAACTCTCTTGAATCATGGCTTGTGCTTCCCAATTCTGTTCTGCCTTTGCCAAGTTCAATCCAGTTAAATATCGTTCTTTCGCCAACGAATTTAACCCCACCTGCTGGTAAATACTGCCTAATAGCTGATAAAATGCGGTGGCTTGGTTCCCCTGTTTGACTGCTTTCTCCAAGACCGCAATTGCCTCAGAATTCAACTGATTGCTTCTGTACAGATGTGCCAGCGCCAACACTTTTGACTTGTCACTTAAGGGCTGCTGTTGTAACTGTGAAATCTCCGTTTTAACCCGCTGCGTATCCGCGTCGCTTAGTACAGTAAATCCAGGGTTATCCTTATCTTTAGTCGAAACACCATTATTAGTCGCAATCGTCACCCAATAACGCTTCCCAGCTTGCAGCACTTCGTTTCCAGAATAAACAACTTGTGGCTGGCTAACCTGGGTTTTCCAATTCACACCAGGCCCCGATACCTGAACCTGATAGCTAGCCGCACCTGCTACCATATTCCAAGTTATGGTTGGCTGGCGAGTCAAAATATAGGTGTTTCGAGGACTAATTAAGTAGGGAATTGTGGGGTCGTTGGCATTGCGAGTTTCACTGCGGTTGCTGTTAGGTCTTCTGAGAACTGCTTTAGTTGCAGATGTGCAGCCTTGGGAAACCAGGAATTCTCCTCTAGACTGAGGATTCCAAGTCAATAAGTTATTGCAAACCACTGTCACCCCTGCACCTTGTTGCAGTCGTAACTTATCTGAAGGATTTAGGTTCTCACCCCCATAAGCTCGTTGGTATTTTCCCCGACCATCTCGCTTAATTTCAACTGTTCCTTTAACCTCAGAAACAAAAATCAATCCCTCTTCTTTGGTAAATCCAGGCGTGGATATGCTAACTATAAATAAACTAAAAAAGATTCCAATTAGCCTGCTTATTTTGTTGGGTTTGTGCATTTTTTTCCGGCTTTGCTTAATTTTTCTTGGGATAGATGCAACCAAGTATCTTCATCAGGATTAAGTCTCGAAGCAAGCTGACAGCATTTAAGCCATTGTTCCAACGCTTTCGGTTTTTTTTGTTTATCCAAAGCTTGCGCTAACAAGCAATGTGCAGCACCCGGATTACTGATATACTTTGCCGCTTCTGGGTTATTGGTAATCCCAATCGCTGCTTGCAGGGTTAGTCGCGCCTCTTCATACCTGCCTTGCTCCAATCTTACCCAACCCAGGTTTTTAAACAAGCTATACCGAAGTTCAGGATCGCTATTTTGCTTTTGCGCTAACAAAAGACCTTTTGCCAGTATAGAAGCTGCCTGTGGATATTTTTTATCCTGAATCTGTAAACGACCTAAGTTATTATAAGCGTCTGGCAAATTGCCCGCAACAGCAATTTGGTATTCCTTCTTAGCTTTTTCCAACTCCTGCCACTCTTCGTAGAGATT
The DNA here is from genome assembly GCF_041354475.1 of Microcoleus sp. Taxonomy (NCBI): domain Bacteria; kingdom Bacillati; phylum Cyanobacteriota; class Cyanophyceae; order Oscillatoriales; family Microcoleaceae; genus Microcoleus; species Microcoleus sp. The sequence continues at coordinate 12,037 of NZ_JBGJZU010000088.1, read as the reverse complement.
ACCCAGATTGTAATGAGCGTCAACATTATCTGCATTCAGAGCAATTGCTTTCAGGTAATCCTGTTCAGCTTCTCCTAAATTCCGTTCAGTATAATTCTTTAAACCGTTGCGGTTATAAAGATTAGAAATCAAGGGTAAAGAAAGCCAAATACTAATTAAAGTTAGGAATAAAAGCACAGCAGATACCAATTTAGCTTCCTCTCGGTACTGTTTAGAAATATTCAACTTTTCCAGTAATTTATCAAAGCCTTCTTGACCTGCTTTGGTAAGTTCGCTACTAGCCTGTAGTAACGCGAAAATACTGGGTAAAATAACAGCAGCAGCTCCTCCAAATCCGACTCCCCCACTGAGAAAGCGAGTGGCAATATTCACCAGGAAACTAAGGTTAGCAGTCCAAGCCGCAACTGTCAGACCTTTCCACAACCAATCCCAAACATCCCAAGGGTGGGGAGGTGCTAAGCTTTCGAGTTTCCACCACCAGGCTTCTGCGGGAGGACAAACACTTTCACGCCACTGAGCAAATTGCTCAATTGTTTTGCAATTAACGGCTTTGGTAATCAGTTCGGCTTGTTCCCTGAGAGCAGAATCTAACTCAATAACTTGCTTCAACCCGCTGGTAGGAATAATTTTTTGCTCCTTTAAAGCCACCTGCACGGCATCCCGTGCCTTCAAAACTTCCAGAACTTGTTTAACCTCAATCGAAGAGCCAGCCTGTTTCAGGCTCTCAATTGCTGCTTCATAACACTTAAGAGTTGTATCTAGCTGATTCCTCATGATCTGTAATAAGTTCTAACTGCCATTATGAAAGCGATATGATTTAAGAATCTTCAATTCAAAAGTCCTATAGCAATATCACAGTTTCAGCAGATTGATTTCCCCCATTACGAGGGCGAAGATGTAAGGTGATTTCCGTATCGAGTCGCTTCAGAAAAATCAGTAGTTTTCCTTCGCTGAACCGTTGAAACTCTCCGTTCATTAAATGAGAGACTTCTGGTTGTGGAATGCCCAGTAACTCGCTCATTTCACGCTGTTCCAAGTTGCGCTGTTTCAACAGACGAAGTACCTGAATTCCGATTTTACCCCGCGCAAAAAGTTCGTCAGCATCTGCCAATCCCAGGTCAGCAAATACATTACCGCTGCTTTCTTCAAAAATGGTTTCTTCTGTCATAATTTTTCCTCCCTCGCTAGTGCGTTTTGATAGCGTTTTTTAATTAAGTCAACATCAGTCTGTGGGGTTTTAATCCCTTGCTTTGATTTCTTCTGAAAAGCGTGCAACACATAGATTTTGTCACCAATCTTGACAGCATAAACCGCCCTGTAAGTATCCGTATCGTAACGTTTGACGATTTCATACACACCGCTTTCCACCCCTTTAAAGGGCTTGGCTGACAAAGGTGTTTCCCCAGCTTGCACCAGTTGTAGCGCATAACCTACCGCTTGTTGTACCTCTTCAGGAAACTCGCGGATATTTTTGCGAGAGTCTCCCATCCAAACAAGAGACCGCATCTTTGGCGAGCTCTTTCTCTATCTGCGACAATACAAACCCGTCAATCCTTGGCGCGTCGTTGTCATCTATCCCAATCGTCGCATCGAACACGAACAGATGCTGCAATTTCAGGAACTCCTAACCAGTCAGCGGGTGCAACGGATTTACCTCGATGAATTGCCAGAAACCGCAGATCGATCGCTCGGAGTGAAAGTTGTTAAACTGGTAATCGAGCCAGCAGAGACAGCCGCAGAACAAGCACGACAGTCGATCGCCATGGCCCGCCAACAGTTATCCGATCCGATCGTTCTACGCGATTTAATCAGCCTCATCGAAACAATTATCGTCTACAAACTCCCCCAAAAAAGCCGCGAGGAAATTGCCGCCATGCTAAATTTAAGCGAACTCAGACAAACTCGATTTTATCAGGAAGTCAAGCAAGAAGGTTTAGAAGAAGGACTCGAACAAGGACTCGAACAAGGACTCGAACAAGGTGAACGGCAGGCGAAGTTAGAAGCCATTCGTCGGATGATCACGTTTGGCATGAATTTAGAGACGATCGCCCAATTATTAGATTTGTCTGTAGAATTTGTGCGGAAAACGATTAACAAAATCCAACGCGAATCCATGTCAATCCCCGAACAAAAGATTGACTCGTTGATCGAACTATTAACTCAGCAGCGATCGCTCTTTTCGGCCACACAATTAACTGAACTAGCGCAGCTAATTGAACCTTTATCTGATGAGAGCGATGTCCTTTCCGAAACGATTTCATCCTGGGCTGAAAATTACCCTGCAATTCAGGAAGCTCAAGCTATACTCCTAGAACCACTACTGCCGATCGCCAAAGCATCAGAAACACCCGCAGCAAGCCCAGAAAGCGAATCTCCAATGGGCGATCGCCTCAACAAGCAAGCTCTCAAAAATGCCATTTTATTGTAATAATTCGGCGGTTGAAACCGCTACTACACAAACAAAGCCCGCCTCCGCGGGCTAAGAAATAAAGCGAGGATTTCAGCTAAATTGCAAGGCTCTTGTAGGGGCAATCCCCCCGTGGTTGCCCTAGCCCTAGGCATAGTGAGTCAGTCCTCTAAAAAACAAAATAGTCAGAGTCCCGACTTCTTGAAGAAATCGGGACTCTGACAGTGAAAAGGTTTAGATTACTTTCTCGTTTAGTCTGCGGGTGCGAGGGAAACTAACAGAGTGATGTTGTCAACGCCGATGACAAAAACCGTGTCTCCTGGTGTTAAAGTGATTTGGCGATCGCACCGTGCGGGCCACCAGCTACCTTGGAAACGAACGCGACCAGTTTGATTGGGGTAAATCGATTCATCGACAACTGCTTCTTCGTTGAAGTAGTGGAAATTGGTATTGATGTAGTTGTCGATTAACATATTATGTGCTGTGATGTATTTTTGATTAGAAAAAATAGAACCGAAAGCTTTTACTACGTTCAACATTTCCCTGACTCCTTTGTTGTTTATATATGTGAAAATTTAATAGTCGGTTTATGCTATTTGAGAGGCTGCATTTCCTCGATTGCAATTGATTACTTTTTCGGGTTGTTCGCGCTCTAATTTAGTCTGCGGGTGCGAGGGAAACCAAAAGAGTGATGTTGTCAACGCCGATGACAAAAACCGTGTCTCCCGGTGTTAAAGTGATTTGGCGATCGCACCGTGCGGGCCACCAGCTACCTTGGAAACGAACGCGACCAGTTTGATTTGGGTAAATTGATTCATCGACTACTGCTTCTTCGTTGAAGTAGTGGAAATTGGTATTGATGTAGTTGTTGATTAACATATTATTAGCAGTGCTGTAATTTTGAGCGGAAAAGATAGAACCGAAAGCTTTTACGACGTTGAACATATCCGTAACTCCTTGTGTGTTAATATAGGATCTAATTTTGTTTGTATGCAATTTGAAAGGCTGCATTTCCAGGGTTGAGATTATTTATTCCTGATATTTCATTGTTCTTGCTTTCCCTCCTTTTTTCAGGATAGAATTCAAATAAGTTTTGAAATACTTAAGAAAGTTGCCAATCTGTTTATCAAAGTCCTAAATCTGCTAATTACCAGGAATGGAATTAAGGATTTAGTTGTGTGGTAGTTAGTGGTATTTACCTCTAGGTTGGATGTTGTTAGCTACATTAGAGATTGAGTGATTCCGCATTACTGAGACTAGGAAAATATTTTATTTTTCGGTTGCCTTTTTTTGACTGGGTTGTGACTCACTTGCTTTACATTTACTAATTTGCCAGGAGTCTAAGGTATTTGGTGCGATCGCCTGTCCACTTTCGAGTGCTGGTATTGGCACAGGACAATTTTCACCGGGCAAACAACGATTTTATAAAGTTTTTCGGCTAGATAACAGCCGTAGTGCTGTGCCACTTACGCCCAGTGACACAGGACTAGGTAAATCATCAACTTACACAATCGGGAGCTCCAAACCCGGAATATCCGTAAATTAGACATCTGTTAAACAGCCTGTGAAGGGCTCGCTGGATGCCTACCCCAAGAATTTTCGGAGATGTCTAGTCTTTAACATTTGTTTGATACTGCATAATAGTGACAGGAATTCTGAAAAAAATTTTAGCTAATTGAGACAAGCCGAATTTAAATTTAAGCGACTGCGGTAACTCTTGCCATGGAGCTTGTACGAACCCAAAGCGAGTGTAAAATGCTGCAAGTCTGGAACCCAAACATTCTAAGTACAGAGGTGCTGTAGCCTGTGCAATCAAATGTTGAGTGAGGTAAGTCCCCAAACCGCGATCGCGCCAATCCTTCATCACCACCAAACTACCCAATTCTTGCGCCCCCGCAAAGTTCCGCAACTGTCCGCAAGCAGCCAGATGCCCACCACATTCTATTACCCAGAATTGCTGCCAACGCAACTGAGTTGGATCGAGCTTTGCACTCCAAACTAACATTCTAATTGATTTGATATCTTGAGCTGCGGCTGGGCGGATGGTGCATCCTGATGGTAAGGAAGTAAATTTCTGAGTCATTAGTTTTGATATAATCATAAAAAGCTCATAAATATTATGGCAATTTATTTCTACAGCACTAGGGACGAGTATGGCAGTTTTTCTAATTTCTCTGCTCACGGCTTCGAGTTAGACGGGGAATACTGGCCAACTAGCGAGCATTATTTTCAAGCACAAAAGTTTCCCGGTACGCATCATAGCGATCGCATTCGCCAACTAAAAACACCAAAAGATGCAGCGAAAATGGGGCGCGATCGCACTCTGCCCCTGCGTTCGGATTGGGAACAGGTGAAAGATGAGATTATGAAAAAAGCTGTCCTGCGGAAATTTGAAACTCATGGGGAAATTCGCGAAATTTTACTAGCCACTGGTGACGAGGAAATAGTGGAAAATTCACCCATTGATTACTATTGGGGTTGTGGCAAAGATGGCAGTGGCAAAAATATGTTGGGACAGATCCTGATGGCTGTGCGCGAGATATTGCGATCGCGCACCCAAGACTAAAATAAAACTCACAGCTTTCTGGATTGAGGATGATTAGTTGAGAGCATTTGGATCTTCGCCCAACTCCCGCAATCTAGCTGCTAGTCGATCGGCTCGCTGGCGTTCCTGTTCCGCCTGTTGTTGAGCAGCTTCCTCCGGTAACAAAACTAAATTCCCAAATTCGTCGAAAAAACGCACCCAAATTGCTGTTTCTCGATCGACTGTTCCTTCCCAAGTTCCCAACCAAAAACCCAAGGTTTCGCACCACAGCCAACCCTGCTCATTCGCCACTAACGGTTCATAGCCCAAGCCGGGATTTAAACGCCATCCTTGCAAAGAATTTGGATCGAAAGGATCGAATATAAAATAATCAGGAGTCCTAAAAATCCGCTCATAAATATCCTTTTTTACTCCTTTGTCTGCACTAGCAGTTGACGGCGAAAGCAGTTCCACAATCACATCCGGGTAACGTCCATTTTCCTGCCAAACAACCCAACCTTGTCGAGTAGGAGTGCTGTCAACATCCATAACCGCAAAAAAATCAGGTCCTCGAAAATCGCGATTGCGAAGCTGTTCGGCGCTGAAATAAATAAACATATTACCGCCCGCAAAAAAATCGCTGCGGTGAGCTAAACCTTGCTCTAAAGAACGAATTAAAACATTCATACCTATGCGGTGGCGGTTGCTTTCCATTTCTGCACCATCATCAAAGATTAAATCAATCGGTGGCTGATTTTCTGCGAAGAACAAGTCTTCTTCTGTCAAAATTTGATCGGCAACTGATTCAACAGACATCGTACCATCTCCCGATTTAGTTTTATCGATGTTTCTATTCTACAATGTCACTTGCCCGAACTCACAGATGCGGCCATAGATACCTGTTCCACAATCAACAGTATTTTCTCTTAATTCTCTCGTCCCCAGGCTCTGCCTGGGGACGCAGATCTAGAGGCTCTGCCTCATCTTTTCCTCCGTAACTGACGAGGCAGAGCCTCTAGATATCGGTTCCCAGGCAGAGCCTGGGAACCAGTTACAGGCAAGTTACAGACGATTTACGATATACGTCAAATTTAACGTACAATAAAAACAACGTAGATTGCACAAATATAATTAAGCATACAAAATGAAAGCAAATCCAGGCGGAGAAATTGCCCCAGCAGAAGTCATGGGGCGGGACAAGTTAATTGCTGATTTGTGGGGAATTTTAGAGCAGCAAAGTGTCATATTGAGTGCCGAGCGCCGGATGGGCAAAACCTCAGTAATTAAGAAAATGCGATCGGAAGCTACCACAGATAAATTGCCGATTTATCGTGACTTGGAAGATGTGAAATCTCCCTTAGAATTTGTCGAAAAAGTCTTTCAGGATGTGGAAGCATATTTAACAGGTTTTAATCGCACCGCCAAGAAAACTCGCGGATTACTAAAACACTTGGGAGGAGCAGAATTTAGCGGTTTCAAGTTACCTGAAATTGCCGCGCCTCACTGGAAAGCATTGCTGACGGAAACGATCGCAGATTTGGTAGAAAATCAAGACCGCAGAGTCATCTTGTTTTGGGATGAAGTACCGTATATGCTGGACAATATCGGCGATGCAGCCGCGATGGAATTGCTCGATACATTGCGCTCGATTCGCCAGATGTACCCCGCTGTGAGAATGGTTTATACAGGTTCGATCGGATTGCATCACGTCCTCGGCGTGCTCAGAAAAGCGGGTTATACAAACGATCCGATTAATGATATGTACGTCCAAGATGTGCCACCGCTATCTGCAAAAGATGCCACGAATTTAGCCCGCAAATTGCTGGAGGGCGAAAATATTAAAACACCGGATATTCAAGGAACAGCAGTTTTTATCGTCGATGAATTAAGTAACATTCCTTTCTACATTCATCACTTAATTGTTAAACTCAAATTGCGCGGTGGTTCAGGGGATATCGCAGCAGTTAAAGAAATAATTGCTGATTGTTTAGATGACCCGCTGAATCCTTGGAGGATGGAACATTATCGACAACGACTTGATAGTTACTACGATGACAAACAGCGTCCTTATGCTCTGAATTTGCTCGATATTTTGGCGGCGGCTGATGGGGCTTTGTCCTTTGATGAGTTGTTTAGTGGAATCAAGCAAGAGTCGGAAACTCAAGATAAGGAAATGGCGAGGAAAGTGTTAAGGCTTTTGGAGCAAGATTACTATATTTATAAGCAAGATAGCAAATATTTATTTCGCTATCCGCTAATTCAAAAATACTGGAAATCCTTAAGATGTTGAGGAGAATCCGGCGTTTCGGTAATTCGGCAGTCCGGCAGTCCGGCAGGGGTTTAAACCCCTGCCTCATAGCGAAAGTCCTCTGAAGAGGACTAATAAGTTTATTCATTTTAATCATTTTAATCGTTTTTAATCGTTACCAGGCTTTGGTTGGAAGTTACAGAAGACTCATGAGTTCTTCAGTCCTCTTCAGAGGACTTTCGCTATGAGACAGGGAATTGATTCCCTGTCGGACTAGCGGGTTCGCGGAGAGACTAACGGGCGGACAGACTGGCGGACTCACCAACAAAATAACCAACAGAATCAACCCATGAAAAACACAATAATCTCTCGATTTACCCCTAGCTTGATGGCACCAGAAACCCTAGAAGCCATCCTCGTCCAGCGTCACCAACTAGCCAATTATTTAGTAGATAACATCCGAGAGAGCGCTACCACAGATAACAGACATTATCAACTGCTAATCGGGCCGCGCGGCATTGGCAAAACTCACTTGGTTTCTCTGATTTATCACCGCATTGCGAAGATGGAGGATTTGCAGGATAAATTGCTAATTGCTTGGCTGCGAGAAGAAGAGTATGGGATAGCATCTTTCTTGGATTTATTGATTGCAATTTTGCGCGCTATTGGTAAAGAATATCCGGCAGAATATCAGACTGAGTTACACGATGCTGTGGAAGGGCTTTATGAGTTGTCGCCGGAGGATGCGGAATCTGTGGCGGCACAATTGTTGAGAGATTTTGTGGGAAAGCGCGTTTTGCTGTTGATTGTGGAAAATTTGGATGATGTGTTTGGTGGGTTGGGCGATATCGGACAAAAGGAGTTTAGGGCTTATATTCAAAATAATAGTTTTTTTACTATTTTGGCAACTTCCCAAAGTTTGTTTGATGGCATTGAAAGCCGTGACAAACCTTTTTATGGCTTTTTTTATCCTCACAATCTCAATGAATTATCACTCGATGATGCTGTAAATTTATTAAATCAGATTGCTAGCTTGGAAGGCAAGACTGAATTAGCAGCTTTTATTCAAAATTCCACGGGGCGCAATCGGATTAAAGTTGTGCATTTCCTGTCTGGGGGCAGTCCCCGCATCTATATGGTTTTCTCCGATTTTTTGGTGAATCGCGAATCTCTCAATGGACTGGTGGAAGCATTTATGGCGATGCTGGACGATTTGACGCCCTATTACCAGGATCGGATGAAATATATCTCAAATCAGCAGCGCAAGATTGTGGATTTTTTGGCTGATTTGCGCCGCGCGGCCCCGGTGAAAGAAATTGCTAAGCGCTGTTTTATCTCTCAACAAACTGCATCAAGTCAACTGAAAGATTTGCGGCAAAAGGGTTATGTGAAAACTGAAGAAATCGGGCGAGAGTCTTGGTACGAATTGCGGGAACCGCTGATGCGTTTTTGTTTGGAAGTGAAGAAGCAGCGCAATGAACCGGTTAGATTGTTTGTGGATTTTTTGCGGGTTTGGTATACGAAGGCAGAGTTGCAGCAGCGATTGGGATTGAGGATGGCGGATGTGGATTTTGGGGACAAGGAAAGTCGTTTTGAGTATTGGGAAGATTTGAAGCCGATTCCTCATGATGCTGTGATGGAACGAGAATATTATCGGCGGGCGCTGGAGGAGAAGGAGAGAAATGAGGAAGATCCGCGTTTCAAGGCTTATTTTGATGAAATTGAAAATTGTCGCGAACAAGAAGATTATGTTTCTGCTTTAGAATATGCGGAAAGATTGGTAGGAAGTCGCGGCGAGGCAAAAGATTGGTCGGAAAAAGGACGTTGTTTAAATAGGCTGGAACGTTATGATGAAGCTTTAGAATGTTTAGATAAAGCGATAGAACTTGATGCTAATTATCAGCAGGCTTGGGCTAATCGAGGTAATGTACTCGACAACCTCAAACGCTATGATGAAGCTTTAGCATCTTTCGATCGGGCGATCGAACTTGATGCTAATGATAAGTGTGCTTGGGCTTTACGAGGCGATGTACTCGACAACCTCAAACGCTATGACGAAGCTTTAGTATCTTACGATCGGGCGATCGAACTAGATGCCAATTATCAGTGGGCTTGGGCTTTACGAGGCGATGTACTCGACAATCTCAAACGCTATGATGAAGCTTTAGCATCTTACGATCGGGCGATCGAACTAGATGCTAATGATCCGTGGGATTGGCGTAGGCGAGGCAATGTACTCAACAGCCTCGAACGCTATGATGAAGCTTTAGCATCTTACGATCGGGCGCTCGAACTAGATGCCAATTATCAGTGGGCTTGGGCTTTACGAGGCAATCTACTCAACAACCTCAAACGCTATGATGAAGCTTTAGCATCCTTAGATAGGGCGATCGAACTTGATGCCAATTATCAGTTGGCTTGGTTTTTACGAGGTAATGTACTCAACAACCTCAAACGCTATGACGAAGCTTTAGCATCTTACGATCGCGCGATCGAACTTGATGCTAATGATCCGTGGGATTGGCGTAGGCGAGGCAATGTACTCAACAACCTCAAACGCTATGACGAAGCTTTAGCATCTTACGATCGGGCGATCGAACTAGATGCTAATGATCCGTGGGATTGGCGTAGGCGAGGCAATGTACTCAACAACCTCAAACGCTATGACGAAGCTTTAGCATCTTACGATCGGGCGATCGAACTAGATGCTAATGATAAGTGGGCTTGGTTTCAGCGGGGCTGGGTACTAGATAATCTCGGCCGGTATGAAGAAGCTTTAATATCTTGCGATAAGGCGATCGCACTTGGTTATCAATCTTCATATGTATTCTTCAATCGCGCCATTGCCATTCTCGGATTAAATCGTTGGGATGAAGGCATCGCCGCCTTAGACGACGCATTCCAACGACTTGAATCAGATGACGAAGCTAGTTCGGAAGATGCCGAATTAATTATCAGCACCCTATTCACCAGCAACGATCCAATAATATATCAAACTCGCATCACCAGCCTAATTGCAGTTTACAAAAAACACAAATATCTCTCAATCTTAGGACAGGGAATTGTGCGAAACATCCCCGCGCTAATGTCAGAAATGGTCAGCGACAAAGCCGCCCGCACTTGGTTAGAATTGTGGCAAGAACCAACCAGCAACTACGAACAATTCCAAATTCCCATGCGCCTGCTGAATGCGGCTGTCCGCTATAAGGAAACCAAGGGCGACAGACGAGTTTTGCTAGAACTTCCCATAGAAGAACGCCATTTATTAGAACCGTTGGTATCAGGAAAAATAGAATAAGTAACACAGGATTTAGGGACTCCGACAAAGAAACCGGGTTTTTATCAAATCTGTCGGTAACAACGAAGTATTTTCGTAAAAACCCGGTTTCTCGGCTTCATAGGTATAAAATATAAATTGATGCTACTAGCAATGGAGTCATCCCCATGACAACAACAATTCCCACTCAAACTTTGCCAGCAATCATCTACCCAGACAGCGACGGAAAACCCATGTCTGACAATACCAAACAGTTCCAATTAATCGTAAAAATTCAAGGCGGAATAGATGCCTTATTCAAAGACAACGAAAATGTCTTTGTAGCAGGTGATTTGCTATGGTATCCCGTCGAAGGAGATAACAAAACTCGCCAAGCACCTGATACTATGGTAGTCTTTGGCAGACCCAAAGGTGACAGAGGTTCCTACCAACAGTGGCTGGAAGATAATATTGCGCCACAAGTTGTCTTTGAAATCATCTCCCCCGGCAACCGCATGGGAGAAATGTTTAAGCTGTTTAAGTTCTACGAAAATTATGGAGTCGAAGAATATTATGTCTACAGTCCAGAGGATAATGAGTTAATAGGTTGGCTGCGAACTGATGGAGAACTCAACTATATTGAATCAATGGAGGGTTGGGTGAGTCCGCGGTTGGAAATTCGTTTTGAAACTGCATCGGGAGACTTGGAAATTTATCGTCCTGACGGACTGAAGTTTTTGTCTTATGTGGAGTTGTCAAGACAAATGGAACAAGAACGACAGGAGAAAGAGTTAGTACAGCAAAAAGCCGATCGCCTTTCAGAAAAACTCCGAGAAATGGGCATAAATCCAGAGGACATTTGAGATTATAATAGTCCTCGAATCACGGGCGATCGGAAACCGGGTTTTTCACCGAATCTGCGGGCTGTAACGCGCTTATCCTAAAAACCCCGGTTTCTAGGCCCCCATATCTTAACTATGCAAAATCCTCGCCAAATAGCGTTTCTCGCACTCCGCGAAGTCCACCGCCGTGGTGCATTCGCAGATGTCGCCCTCGATCGCACTTTTCGCAATTGTCAACTCACCGACCTCGATCGCCGTTTAGTCACAGAATTAGTCTATGGTAGTGTCAGGAGAATGCGCGCGATCGACTTTATCATCGACAAACTAGCCACCAAAAAATCCTCCCAACAACCGCCAGAACTTCGCACCATCCTACATTTAGGCTTATATCAACTCCAATATCTCAACCACATTCCCCCCTCCGCCGCCGTCAACACCACAGTTCAACTAGCAAAAGAAAACGGCTTTTCAGGACTCAGCAGTTTTGTCAATGGTTTATTGCGGCAGTATATTCGTTTAACCCCCCCAACCCCCCCTTATCAAGGGGGGGCTAAGAGTGCTCCTAATTCCCCTCCACAACCAGAGACTGAAACCCCCCCAACCCCCCCTTACCAAGGGGGGGCTAAGAATAGTCCTAATTCCCCTCCACAACCAGAGACTGAAACCACCTCTAATCCCCCCCCTTACCAAGGGGGGGCTAGGGGGGGTTTAAATCCCGAACCACAACCAGAGACTCAAACCCCCCCCCACCCCCAAGATA
>NZ_JBGJZU010000087.1:0-25923 GCF_041354475.1 Microcoleus sp. | reverse complement strand
GGAGTGCCAACATTGATACTTATTTTACCAGTTACAGACAGCGATTGCGACAAGAACACCGTGTTTTTTGGACCTGATGTCTTTAATGTCAGGAAAAGTCTATGAAACTGCCGTTTAGTATCATCTCCCATTTTACTCGACAAACGAGGAAGAGCCTCGCTGACATCGGTTCCCAGGTTCTGCCTGGGAACCCGTTAAGCTACAATTAAATTATTCCACATCATATTATAAATTTAGTGAGGGAACTATGCTCATCACAGAAGCCCCTTTCACGCTCCGCAAATGGACAGTTGAAGAATATCACAAGCTGGGAGAAATAGGATTTTTTAACCCAGAGGAGCGAGTGGAATTAATTGAAGGAAATATTATCCAAATGAGTGCAAAAGGAACTGCTCACACTTCAGCCACTAGACGTACTGCTAGCGTGCTGCGCAATCTTCTGGGAGATCGGGCTGCTGTTTATACCCAAGATCCGATCGCCCTCGACGACAATTCTGAGCCTGAACCGGATATCGCTTTAGTAATAATAGATCCGTTGGATTATGCGACTCACCATCCAACTCCTTCAGAGGTATATCTGATTATCGAAGTAGCAGATAGCAGCTTAACTTACGATCGCGAAGTTAAAGCGAAAATTTACGCGCGATCGGGAATTGCCGATTATTGGGTATTAAATGTGAACGATCGGCAACTTCATGTTTTTCGAGAACCTGCTGAAAATGGGTATCAAAGCGAATTGATTCTTGGGGAAAATGGGAGGATTTCACCGCTGCATTTTCCGGCTGTCAATATCGCAATTCCCGAAATGTTGCCACCAATTAGATCGAATTGAAAACGGCTGTAGCAATTCTATAGCAATTCTAAATCATTTGTGAATTTCTTGCTCCCTCCCCTTACTAAGGGGAGGGTTGGGGTGGGGTAAAAAACTTGCGACTCATTTAGGACTGCTATAGCAATCCTAAATCATTTGTGAATTTCTTACTCCCTCCCCTTATATCGTTTCCGGCTACATCGGAATGATTTAACCGCAGAGAACACAGAGGACACAGAGGGAGAGAATAGAGAGATGAATAATTCAGATGCTACCGGATTTGATATTACTAAGGGGAGGGTTGGGGTGGGGTAAAAAACTTGCGACTCATTTAGGACTGCTATATTTATTTTTGAATTAGATTTTTTTGTATTAACCGCAGAGGGCGCTCTTGGCGCAGAGAGAGAAGAGGTTGGGATAGAGAGATTGGCTTTCCTCTGATTCTTCTCTTCTGCTTTCTGTTGTTAATCGCTTTCGAGAATCGCCGCCAGCAAAGCTTGCTGAGCGTGCATCCGATTTTCCGCCTGATCCCAAACCCGCGATTGACTCCCTTCAATTACCCCATCCGTAATCTCTTCATCTCGGTGCGCCGGCAAACAGTGCAGTACAATCCCATTCGGATCTGCTAACTCCACCAACTCTTCATTTACCTGATAAGGCTCAAACAAAGGAATCCTGCTTGTCGCTTCCTCTTCCTGTCCCATACTTGCCCAAACATCAGTATAAATTACTTGAGCTTCCTTAGCAGCAGCTTTGGCATCAGCAGTCACAGTCACTTCTGTCTTTCCCTTCGCAATCGCCTTTGCCTTTTCCACAATCTCAGGATTTGGCCTAAAGTCTTGAGGACAAGCAATTCTCACATTCATCCCCATCATTGCACAGCCCAACATCAGCGAATTCGCCATATTATTGCCATCGCCAAAATAAGCCAAAGTCACCCCTTCCCACTTCCCAAAACACTCTTTTACTGTCATTAAATCCGCCAATACTTGACAGGGGTGTTCGTCATCAGTCAGCGCATTAATTACAGGTATTTTTGCATAATTAGCAAAAGTTACTAAATCCTTTTGGTCGAAAGTCCTAATCGCTAAAACGTCCAAATATCGGTCTAATACTCTGGCTGTATCCACCAAAGGTTCCCCACGGCTGACTTGAGTAACATTAGGATTGAGGTCAATAACTTGACCTCCTAATTTATACATTGCCACCGTAAAACTCACCCGTGTGCGCGTTGAAGCTTTAGAAAATAACAAGCCGAGAACTTTATTTCGTTTCAGCTTCACCATGCCCGATTTCAGGCTCGCACCTAGGTCTAACAAATAAGTTAATTCGTCAATACTTAAATCTGCTAGACTTAATAAATCTCGCCCTTTTAATGAGTCCATATTTACCCCCACACGAGTTTTCAATTATACGTTAAATCTGCGCCCGCAGAGCCGAGCTTTGTTTTTGTTCCCACGAGGTTTCCCTGGTTTCAAATAGCGGGTAATTGCTCGATCGCGCGATCGATCGAATCGCAACCTTGTTCCACCGTTTCTACTACCGCCAACAAGCCCCGCAATTCCGCAGCACCAGGGAAGCCCTTAGCATACCAGGTTAAGTGCTTGCGCGCTTGAGACACACCGCTGTCACCCTTATATTCCCACAAAGCCCGCAAATGTTCCTTAGCACATTCGAGCCGTTCAATTGGTGTCGGAGTTATCTTTTCCACACCAGTTTTGATAAAATAATCCACCTCTCCCACCAAGAAAGGATAGCCCAAAGTTCCCCGCGAACACATCACTCCATCCGCCCCTGTTTCTTCCAGACAGCGTATCGCCGCCTCAACAGAAAAAATGTCTCCGTTGGCGATCACAGGAATCGATAAAACTTCCTTAACACGACGAATCCATTCCCATTTTGCCTGGCCGTTGTAACCTTGCGATCGAGTTCGACCATGGACAGTAATCATTTTTGCTCCCGCATCTTCCATCCGTTTGGCAAAATCCAAAATATTAATTTCTTTGTCCGTCCAACCAATGCGAGTTTTGACAGTCACAGGAACATCTACAGCTTGCACAACTGCCCGCACAATTGCCTCAGCAGTCTCTGGAGCTCGTAGCAAGGAAGAACCGCCACCATTTTTAGTAATTTTGTTAACCGGACAGCCCATATTAATATCAACTGTATCCGCCCCTTCTGCCACTGCCTTCTGTGCCGCTTCTGCCAAAAAATCTGGGCGACAGTCAAATAATTGAATGCTAATCGGGCGTTCATTCGGGTCAACTTCCATAATTCTCGGCAGTTGCTTGACGTAGTGCAAACCCGTAGCATTCACCATTTCGGTATACATCATTGAATCCGGTGCATAGCGGCGCACCAAGCGGCGAAATACTAAATCTGTAACACCCGACAACGGCGATTGCAGCACCCGACTGTTGACTTCAAAATCGCCGATTTTCAGAGGAGTTGCTAATCTTTTTTGTAATTCTGGAGAGAGAGTAAGCATAGTCGATTGTTTCTGAGATAGGAACTGAATTCTAATATCTGTATATTGTACAACATTAAGTATTTATACTTGAAAAAGTAAAAAACGAATACCATACCCACAAGAAATTCACTGTTTGTGGAACAGGCAGTTCAGTCTGTGACGGAAACAAGGACAAGATGTGAGTTTTGAACTACAATTGGTTGATTCCCGATGATGCCGATCGAACATTAAAAAAATTGTAGAGAATTCCTATGGATGCCACAGCACTCTGGCAACGTTATCAAGACTGGCTTTACTATCACTCTGGATTGGGACTTTACCTCGATATCAGCCGCATGAGCTTCGACGACGCTTTCGTCACTATAATGAAACCCAAATTTGACAAAGCTTTCAAAGACATGACAGCTTTAGAAGCAGGGGCGATCGCCAATCCCGATGAACACCGCATGGTAGGCCACTACTGGCTCCGCAACCCCGATATCGCCCCCACCCCAGAACTCAAACAAGAAATAGTCCAGACGCTACAACAAATAGAAACATTTGTCAAGAAAGTTCAAAGCCGCGACATCAAGCCACCATTCGCTCCCCAATTTACCGATATTATCTCGATCGGCATCGGTGGTTCCGCCCTCGGCCCCCAATTTGTCTCCGCAGCTTTATCCCCAGACATTCCGCCCCTAGCCATACATTTTATCGACAACACTGACCCGGCAGGAATCGATCGCATCCTCAACCAAATCAAAGACAAACTCGTCAGCACCCTAGTAATTACCATCTCCAAATCCGGCGGCACCCCCGAACCCCGCAACGGCATGATCGAAGTGCAAAAAGCCTTCGCCGCCCAAAAACTCGACTTTGCCAAACAAGCCATAGCCATCACCGGAGTAGACAGCCAACTAGACAAATTAGCCAAATCAGAAGGCTGGATTACCACCTTCCCCATGGCAGATTGGGTAGGAGGAAGAACTTCCGAACTCTCCGCAGTCGGACTTTTGCCAGCAGCTCTGCAAGGCATTGACATCTCGGCAATGCTCGACGGTGCTAAAGTCATGGACGAAGCCACCAAAAACACCGAAATTAAACACAATCCCGCCGCCCTTTTAGCCATGAGTTGGTATTTTGCCTGCAACGGACGTGGCGAAAAAGATATGGTAGTTCTCCCCTACAAAGATTCCCTGCTATTGTTCAGTCGCTATTTGCAGCAATTAGTCATGGAATCTATAGGGAAAGAGAAAGATTTAGACGGCAACACAGTTTATCAAGGCATAGCAGTCTACGGCAACAAAGGCACAACAGACCAACACGCCTACGTCCAACAATTGCGAGAAGGTGTCCCGAATTTCTTCCTCACATTTATTGAAGTTTTGCAAGACAGGCAAGGCATTTCTCCAGAGGTGGAAACCGGGGTGACATCGGGAGATTATTTGTCGGGTTTGTTCCAGGGAACTCGACAAGCTTTGTCGGAAAATCAACGAGATTCGATTACTGTCACCATTCCTCAAGTAAATCCTCGCACAGTAGGAGCATTAATTGCTCTGTACGAAAGAGCCGTAGGTTTTTACGGTTCCTTGGTGAATGTCAACGCCTATCACCAACCAGGTGTCGAAGCAGGCAAAAAAGCTGCCGCTGCTGTATTAGACTTGCAAAAACAGGTACTGGAAGTTCTCAAACAGTCGGAAACTCCTCTGTCTGTCACCGAACTAGCCAAAAAAGCCGGCAAGCCAGAGCAAATTGAGACAATTTACCAAATTGTGCGCCATTTGGCTGCTAATGGTCGAGGTGTTGTTTTGGAAGGTAATTTTGGGCAACCTGCTACTTTGACTACAAGCTATAAAGGAAGTTAACCAGTAAAATTAAAAATTAAAAGTGAAATTAGTCATTTTTAATTTTTAATGCTCACTGTTTAATTTTTAAGTTCCCCCATGCCATTGACAATCCTGGTTGCTGATGATGATTTTGCGACTCGCTTGTCGATTAACGATTACCTGGAAATTTTGGGTTATTCGGTCATCCCTGCTGAAAACGGCAAAGAAGCTCTCGGCTTAGTAGAGGAATTTCAGCCGCATTTGATTGTTACCGACATTACAATGCCTGAAATGGACGGCTACGAGTTCGTGCGGCGAGTGCGGACTCGTCCAGCCTTCCGCTTGCTACCGGTGATTTTTTTGACGGAACGGACGAGTTCTCAGGAGCGAATTCGGGGCTATCAAATGGGCTGCGACAATTATCTGGCCAAGCCTTTTGAACTCAATGAGTTGGGAGTGGTAATTCGCTCTTTGTTGGATAGATACGTTCTGATTGCCCAAGCGTTGCCTTCCCAGAGAGAAACTGTTACCACACAGCAGCGCCACCAAGTCAAGGAGACGGGAGAATTAGATTTTTTGACTCAAAAGTCAGAAAGGGGCGATCGCCCTTCTTTTACCCAAAATTCACCGAATTTGACCCAAAGAGAGCAACAAGTGCTGAATTTACTCACAGAAGGTCTGTCTAATATTCAAATAGGCCTTGAGCTCCACCTCAGTCCCCGAACCGTGGAAAAGCACGTCAGCAGCTTGTTCAGAAAAACCGAAAGCAACAATCGTGCAGAACTGGTTCGTTTTGCGATGGAACACCATTTAGTGGGGAATTGGTAATTGGGAATTGGGAATTGGGAATTGGGAATTCCTCACCAATAACAAATAACCCTTCGACTTCGCTGGCTGGCGACGGCAATAACTAATAACTAATAACTAATAACTAATAACTATTGACTGCTGACTTCTGATATCGTTTCCGGCTGCATCGGAATGATTTAACCACAGAGAACGCAGAGAACACAGAGGGAGATAAGAGAGATGAATAATTCCGATGTTACCGGATTTGATATGACTTCTTCAAATACTCCAACAAGCCCTCGCAAGCATCCAGCAACAAATCGATGACGCGATCGAATCCCTCCGGTCCACCATAATAAGGATCGGGGACTTCCTTCAAGTCATATTTATGGCAAAAATCGCACATCAACCGCACTTTTTCTTTATATTTTCCAGTGTTATCAAGAGCGAGAATATTCCGATAATTTTCCCGATCCATCGCCAGAATCAAATCAAAATTCTCAAAATCTTTCCTTTGAAATTGGCGGGCTGCACCTAACAATTCAATCTCCCGTTTCTTTGCAGCCACTGCCATCCTACTGTCAGGAGGACTGCCAATGTGATAGCCTGCGGTTCCAGCAGAATCGCAAGTAATGCGGTCTCCCAAACCCGCTTTTTCAATCAAATGATTCATAATATTTTCTGCAGAAGGCGATCGGCAGATATTTCCTAAGCACACAAATAATAATTTAGTCATTAGTCAGCAATCAGTAGTCATTAGTCAGTGGTCAGTGGTCAGTAGTTATTGGTTATTGGTGGATTCGCGATTCCCCATTCGCGATTCCCCATTCGCGATTCCCCATGAACCATGAACAAGTTAGTAGTCAGTAGTCATTAGTCACAAGACTACTGACTACTGACTAATCACTTAGAAACCGGGGAGATTCAGTCCGCCAGTCAGTTCTTCCATTTTTTCCCGCATCGTCATGGTTGACTTAGTGTAGGCATCCAGCATCGCCACCGTGACGAGTTCAGACACCACATCCGCACCTTCACCAAGCGCATCAGGGGAGATTTCCACCCGACGGGGTTCTTGGTTTCCGCTGAGAAAAACTTTAACCAGGCCACCGCCGGCAGTTCCCTCAATTTCCATTTGATCCAACTCTTCCTGAAGCTTCTTAGCTCCTTCTTGAACCTGCTGAGCTTTCTTGAAAGCTTCAGTTAGTTCTTTCATTTTGCCCAGGCCGAAGCCAAATCCTTTTCCAGATTGTGTCATAACTACTCAGCGATGCTCAATTAAAAACAGTGTGCCGTTGGTACTTGTTGGCACTCTCATGTGTAAAGACACTGAGATTCTTGATTCGTTGAGGCGACTTGCTGACACAGAATTTCTCCAGCATCAGTAGAGATCGTCCTCTCCACAAGCGTTGAGGGTTTCCACCCAAGTTTCGATCTGCCCGACCGTACGTAATCCCTAACTTAAGATCGTGCCCGCTTTATAACGGAAACTCTCCCAGTATTCTAACTTCTGGCTCCAACAATAGCGACCACCGCTCTTGGACTTGCTCTTGAACGTGGCGGATCACTTGAAAAATATCATTAGCCGTTGCCGACCCACAGTTAAGAATAAAATTAGCATGGCGTTGAGCTACTTGAGCCCCGCCAATTTGATATCCCTTCAGTCCAGTTTGCTCAATTAACCAGCCTGCCGCCTTCGGACTGGGGTTGCGGAAAACAGAACCGCAGCTAGGCAAGTGGTAAGGTTGACTCGTCCGTCGCTGGCTGAAATTATTGTTAGTTTCTGCCATTACAGCCGATCGATCGAATCCCGGCTGTAACTGAAAAGTGGCTTCTGTTACGAGTCGATCGCCCCCTTGCAGCACCGAAGTCCGATAGCGGTAGCCCAACTCTTGGGGAGTCAGAATTTCTACCTTACCACTTGGTGAGAGAACGCGAGCATTCACCAAAATATCCGCTGTACAGCCCCTGTGTGCCCCGGCATTCATCACCACAGCACCTCCCACAGTCCCCGGTATACCCACAGACCATTCCAGGCCTTTCCAGCCCCGTTTAGCAGCCAACCAAGCGAGACGGGGAATAGATTCCCCAGCCCCGGCAGTTACTTGACCTGTTTCGGGATTAAAACTCACCTGTTTCAAGTATCGAGTACCGACGACCAAACCGGACAAACCCCGATCGCTCACCAACAGATTAGAACCGGCACCCAGTAGAGTCACAGCCAACCCCTCCGAGTCAGCCCAGGCAAAACTGGCTTGCAAAGCTTCTATACTGCGGGGAGCAACGTACCATTCTGCTGGCCCACCGACTCGGAAGGAAGTCATGCTCGCCAAAGACACTTGAGAGTTAATCTTGCAGTCAGTTCCCCCCAAAGAAATAGGAGAATAAACTCGCCGATTGCCCTTAACAGAGGAGTCATTCGAGATAGTCACCATTTTGAAATTCCTTAAAATACCTTCTAGCAAACAATTGGTTGAGAGTCTATTTATTGATTGATTTTTGTGAGTAGGAAAAGAACTACTAGGCACACAGAAGTTTCGGTACTATCTGCACCGCCATGAAAGTCCTTCGATCCCACGGGAGCTAGCTAATGCGGGCGATCGGCTGCTTGATAAAAAGCCATCACCTCTGGAATAATCTGATTGAGATTTCCAGCACCCAAAAATAGAGCCAAATCCCCCGGTTGCAAACTTTGGGTTAAAAACTTACTTACTGATTCCAAGGAAGCCTGAAACTCCACCTGTTGCCCTTCTTTAGCAATTAAATCAGCCACCATTTGCCCACTAATTTGTCCTAAATTGGGTTCCCCAGCACTATAAATCTCGCAAGTAACCACCAAGTCAGCATCAGTAAAAGATTGGGCAAATTCTGGCAAAAAAGTCAAAGTCCGGCTGTAACGGTGAGGTTGAAAAATGGCAACCACTCTTCCCGATTTAGGATTTACTTCGCTACCTTCTATACGCAACCTAGCAGCAGCCAAGGTGACACGAATTTCGCTAGGATGGTGGGCGTAGTCATCCACAAACAGGATGTCATTGTGAAAACCCCGCACTTCAAAACGGCGGCGTGCCCCTTCAAAGCCAGCCATCGCAGAGGCGATCGCCGCAAAATCCAACCCCAACAATCGACCCACTGCTACCGCCGCTAGGGCATTGCTGAGATTGTGTTTGCCTAGCAGTTTCAACTCCATTTCCCCCAGGAGAACTCCACGTTCCCAAATCCGAGCCCTGGTACTGTCGGCACCGTACAGGACATCATCGGCCGTGTAGTCAGCACCGCTATCTGGCTGCAAGCTGTAGGTAATATTTGGTTGGAGGCAGTCTTTGACAATTTGGTCATCAATGCAGCCCACCAAAGTTTGGCAGTTTTGGGAAAACACCTTAAATGTGTCTATTACCTGGTCGAGGGTATCGTAATGGTCTGGATGATCCAGTTCCACATTTGTCACCACGCCAATTTTGGCTACCAACTTGACAAGGGAACCATCGGATTCATCAGCCTCCGCCACTAAGTAGGGGCCATCCCCCAAGCGAGCATTCCCTTCCCAAGCATTTACCTCGCCTCCTACGACTATGGTCGGGTCTAGACCGGCGGTCATCAGCATGAAACCGATTAAGCTGCTAGTGGTAGTTTTACCGTGAGTACCTGCTACGGCAACACTTTGGTAATCTTGAATCAAGGCTGCCAAAACATCCGATCGATGAAAAATCGGACAGCCCAAATCTAAAGCAGCTATATATTCGGCATTTCCCTGGTGAATTGCCGTCGAACATACTACTTGGGGCAGTCCCAGTACCGACCTAGCTCTTTGGTCACTCCCATGGGATGGGAGAGCTTCGGCTGTCGCCACAGAAGCCCCTACCCAACTTTCCCCTACGGAGGATACGGGTTTGTCTGGAGGCTGACCTGCGGGACTATGGTCAAGTGTCGGCTTTTGAAATAGTTCAAAATTGCTAGCGTCTTGACCCCAAAAAATATGAGCTCCCATTCCTTGCAAGCGCTCAGTTATGTGGCTCGATTTAATATCCGAACCGTACACAGGCAAGTTACGTTTCGCTAGAATATAGGCAAGGGCTGACATTCCGATTCCACCAATGCCGATGAAATGAAATGGTTTACCACTGAAATCAACTGAACTCGGCATTTTCGCTCCTCACGCACCACACCACGCCAATCACACGCGATATGATATCAAGAATTGTTTTTTCAGGATACATTTCGCTATATATTTTTGTACAAAATTCTCTGCTAGTCCCTCGATTTTGGGATTGGTAGAGATACTTTTCTTGTATCCTATATGACTTGGTACCGAGTAGATTTCCGGAACAGTCATCAGAAAATTGGGTAGAAACCCAGTCACTTCGGCGAAGCTGAGTGCATCGCCTTCAGTGGACGGCTTTACATTTTCCCCTTGCGGGGTAGAGGGGTATGGTTGCCCCTCTGCGGAGATATGATTGTCTCCAATCCCTTTCGGGTAAAGTTAGCTTCGCCAAAGTTTAGTGAGCTTGCGCACGGCTAGCAGCACTGACTCTGTTACCTTAAGACTGTTTAACTACTAGCGACAGAGCTCTTGACTAGCTACGCATCCTCCGCATATTCCTGTATATTTTTTACCCATCCTCTTGCTGTGCTGGGATACGGCAGCAATGGCCCCGCGATATTTTTACGCCCGATGTGGGGTGAAACCCACAAAGATTTACCAAGACTACCACTTTGTATGGAAAAAGTAGCGATTTTGGGGGGGACTTTCGATCCGGTGCATTGGGGGCATTTGTGGATGGCTAACAGAGCCGTCTGTCAATTTGGTCTCGATCGCGTAGTCTGGTCGGTCGATCGCACTCCTGGTCACAAGCTGCACAGTGTTTTGGCAACTTTTGAACAAAGACGGGAAATGGTAGCTCTGGCGACAGCACAGCGACCGGATTTTGGACTTTTACCCCTAGATACCAATCCCTCTGCGGCGGGGGCGATCGACTCTGTACTGTATTTGCAAAATTTGTATCCAGAGGCTCAGCTCTACTGGATTATTGGTGCTGATGCTTTCCAAACTTTACCCAAATGGCCGCGGTGTGGGGAAATTGGGCGGTTGTGTGAGTGGTTGGTGGCGGGACGCCGGACAGGGGGATTTGAGGAGTTGCAGACGGAAGTGTCGATGGATGCTGCCGCGGACAAGATGCTGGAGACAAATACAGTTTGTGCTGTGGTAGCCCAAAAAATGAGTCTGAGGGGAGTGCAGATTCGCTGGCAGGTTTTGGCTATGCCTGCGATCGAAGTTTCTTCCACTGCCATCCGTCGTTACTGTAGTCAAGGTCGAGCGATCGGGCATTTAGTCCCAGAGGCCGTAAGGACTTATATTGTTAACCATCAGCTTTACCAGAGCTGACACTATAACTGGATTTAACTGATTGTTCATTATAGACAAAAAGTTAGAAAGGATCGGCCTTTGCGGTATGATCTTGTTTCATAGTCAATTCTTAAATTTTTCCAAAATTTTACCCTAAATTAGGGGCTGCCATCGTTAGGAGGTACTAAGGTGATTCGAGTCGCGATCAATGGTTTTGGGCGTATTGGGCGCAGTTTTGCGCGCTGCTGGCTGGGCAGAGAAAACAGCGAACTAGAGTTGGTAGCTATTAATGACACTTCCGATCCCCGAAGTAATGCTCACTTGTTGAGATACGATTCCATGATGGGAACGTTGAAGGGTGTGGACATCAGTGCCGATGAAAATTCCATAACTCTTAACGGCAAGACAGTTAAATGCGTGAGCGATCGCAATCCCCTAAACTTGCCTTGGAAAGAGTGGGGTATCGATCTGATTATTGAATCAACAGGCGTGTTTGTAGACCAAGCTGGAGCCTCAAAGCATATCACCGCCGGCGCTAAAAAAGTGCTGATCACCGCTCCTGGCAAAGGCCCAGAAGTGGGAACCTACGTGATGGGAGTCAACCACCATAACTACAAGCACAGTGACTACACAGTCATCAGCAATGCTAGCTGTACCACCAACTGTCTAGCTCCAGTGCTGAAAGTGCTCCACGAACATTTTGGCATCGTCAAGGGCATGATGACCACTACCCACAGCTACACAGGCGACCAACGCTTGCTGGATGCTAGCCACCGCGACTTGCGGCGGGCACGGGCGGCTGCCATGAATATTGTGCCGACATCTACTGGTGCTGCTCAAGCTGTGGCTTTGGTGATTCCAGAATTGAAAGGCAAACTAAATGGGATTGCCATGCGCGTACCCACTCCCAATGTGTCCGTAGTTGATTTCGTCGCTCAGGTAGAGAAAAAGACCTTCACCGAGCAAGTAAATCAAGTATTCAAGGAAGCAGCCGAAGGCTCCATGAAAGGAATTTTGGAGTACAACGATTTACCTTTAGTTTCTTGCGACTATCGAGGCAGTGATGCTTCTTCCATTCTAGATTCCAGCTTGACCCTAGTGATGGATGGCGACATGGTAAAGGTTTTGGCTTGGTACGACAATGAATGGGGCTACAGTCAGCGAGTTGTTGACTTGGCTGAATTAGTCGCCCAAAGATGGGAAGGCTAGAAGCCTGACTTGTTTCGACTCGTTTACTCCCTCTACTCGTTACCAGGCTCTGCCAATTGGTGACAACTTAAAGTCAAACCTAGTCCCCCTTCCCATCTCCCCCCTTGGGGGGGACTAGAAGAAGTCAAAGTCCCCCTTCCTATCTCCCCCCTTGGGGGGGGCAGGGGGGGGTGGTTTCATTCTACTCGTCTACTCGTCTACTCGTCTACTCGTCTACTCGTTACCAGGCTCTGCCTGGTAACGCAGAACCAGAGGCTCTGCCTCGAAATTGGGGCAGATCCAAGCTAGGCAAGACCTCTAGACATGGGTTTCCCGGAAGAGCCTGGGAACCAGTGACATCTGGCTTGTCTGCGGAGGCAAAGGAAAGTTTGTATAGAATCCATGTGGGAACATCCTGAGAGGGCCTGCGGTCTGGTATGTTCGTGGGTGGTGATGGCAGTTCATTGGGGGCGAGGGCAAAACGGACTCGAAATTGTGGTAGGTTTCTGGAAAACAATTTTGGCAGTAGGTTGCCCTAGGGCGAATGGGAGTTTTAGCAATTCCGTTGGGTGGAGTTTCGCGCGATCGTCGAGGAATTTGAGCCAATATGATGGGGTGAAAATATGGAGTAAGAACGCTAACTTTTATTAAGTTGTGGTGAAATTACTAACTATAATCACTGGTTGAACGCTAAATTTGATACTACTGTCCAGTAGTCCATATTTTCATCGTTAGCTGTGTCAGATAACTTGAGAGTTTGCATTTTGAGGAAAAAATGAGTAAGTGGACAAGAACCTTTACTTTTAAAGGTAAAGAGCTATATTACAATCGGATTAAATTTAATAATCCGACAGAAAGAGCCGTAGAAATTTCTATCGCCTTTGATTTTATTGCCAATCTGGAAAATACTCAAAAAATCCTAGAAGTGGGCAACGTACTCTCTCATTATGAGAACTCATTGAGCGAAAATATGGGTGTGAGAACGAGACGAATTATAGATAAATTTGAAGTAGACCTCGGTGTAGACAATGAAGATTTGATGGACTTGCCCTCAGCGGAAAAATATGATGCAATAGTATCAATTTCCAGTGTAGAACACATAGGGCAAGCCGAAGATCCTTCGGGAGGCTATGGCGAAAAAACCGAGGCGCGCGATCTCCAAGGTCCGTTGAAGGCGATCGCCAAAATATACGATCTGCTGGCTATGAATGGAAAAGCCTTGATAACCGTTCCTTTTGGCAGACTTACAGATGCAGAATGGTACATTCAGTTTAGCAAAGAGTATTTAGAGGTTTTATGGAAAAAATATGCCATTCCGAAAGATGCCATATCCGCCAACTATTTAAAGCTAATAGATAGAGAAACAGCAGACGATAAGCATTATATGCTTTGGAGAGAAGTAGATGTTCTCGAACTTAGGGATAGCGAATACGGATGGCCTTGGTCACAGGCAAATTCAATTGCAATAATAGAATTATCCAAGGTTTCAAGCGACTTTAATCTTAACTTAAATGTAGAACCAACAGATTTATATTACCATATGACCTACGAACAACGGAGAGAGTTTGAACAGTGTAAAGCCCAACTGCATCAGAGTCAAAGAGAGTTGGCGCAGTCACAATCGCAATTATATCAAACTCAGGCAGAGCTAGAGCAATCTCTGACCCAATTGAATCAAACTCAAAAAGAGTTAGAAGTAGTCCAAGGTCAAATTTATCCCGTTCAAGGAGAATTGGAACTCGCGCAAGCTCAGATTTATAAAACTCAGGAGGAGTGCGATAGATTGCAGGCGCAACTATATCAAGCTCAGGAAGAATTGGAAAAAGTTCATCCCCAACTACATCAAACTAAAAGTGATTTGGAAATATCCCAGTCACAACTTTACAAAACTCAGGGAGAGTTGGAATTAACCCAAGCTCAACTTTATCAAGCTCAGGAAGATCGCGATCGATTTGAGTCGCAAATGTACCAGGCTCAGGAAGATTGTGAATTAATACAAATTCAACTCCATCAAATTCAGGAAGAATTGGAACTATCCCAAACCCAACACCATCAAATTCTGGGAGAATTAGAAATATCCCAAGCCGAACATTATCAAACTCGGCAAGCATTGGAACAGTCGCAGTCGCAACTGTACTCGACTCAGCAAGAATTAGAACAATCCCAAGCCGAACACCATCAAACTCGGCAAGCATTGGAACAGTCGCAGTCGCAACTGTACTCGACTCAGCAAGAATTAGAACAATCCCAAGCCGAACACCATCAAACTCGGCAAGCATTGGAACAGTCTCAGTCACAACTGTACTCGACTCAGCAAGAATTAGAACAATCCCAAGCTGAACACCATCAAACTCGGCAAGCATTGGAACAGTCTCAGTCACAACTGCACTCGACTCAGCAAGCCTTGGAACTATCCCAAGCCGAACACCATCAAACTCGGCAAGCATTGGAACAGTCTCAGTCACAACTGCACCAAACTGCGGGGGAATTAGAGAGATCGCGTTTTGAGGAAAATACGGTCAAAAATCCAGATCAAAGCAATCAGGTGCAGTACGGCGTTCTAGTCTGGGAAGCCTGGTATGCTTATCGCAACAACGATAGGACTGGAATGTCTCGTTCTTTACAGAAATCCTTGAATTGTACGCCTTTCTCACGAACAGAAACAGTAATGAATTGGTTAGAAAATTTTGGTCGCTTTTCTTTAGAAAAAGGTGAGTATTTTGATACGAACTCCTTGAGCAATTCGCTGGAATGGAAAGAATTGATCCAGCGTGTTCTGGCTGTTAAAACCCAAGTAGGGCGGATCTAGGTTCAGGTGGCGGGAACATTAGTCTTAAATCCTAGTCTTCTGTTTAAAATAGCCACTTGAAAGATCTAATAAGACGGGCATTATATAGTCTGTTTGTAGCTCGGCGATTAAAAGTGTTCAGGGATAGTGTCGCATCAATAAAACCTGCTGCGGTTTGGGTGAACAAAGTTAGTTCATGTCAGACCCAAGTTTGTAGACGGGCGATCGCGAACATCACCTGGTATATTTATAAAAACTGGGATGATCGAGTCTTGTATGGTGGCAAGCCTGTCTGAGTTAGAAATTACACAATTTAGTTCACAGATGCTGACAAAAAACACAGAAAAATATCTTGATTTTGAAACTTGTAAAGACGTGCTTGCTAATCTCCGAGAGCAGAATCGTAAGATAGTTCTCTGTCATGGGGTGTTTGACTTGCTTCACCCAGGTCACATTGCCCATTTGCAAGAAGCCAAAGCTTTGGGAGATGTCTTGGTAGTTTCCATTACCGCAGCTCCTTATGTCAACCGAGGCCCTGGGAGACCGGTTTTTTCGGACGATTTGCGACTTTATTCTCTTGCCTCTTTAGCTTGTGTAGACTATGTGTTATTGGCTCCTGTTGCCACAGCTTTAGATGTACTCGATCGAGTTCAGCCAAATTTTTACTGCAAAGGTCACGAATATGCTGACCACAGTCAAGATGTTACTAAAAATATTGACCGGGAAGCCGATCGAGTTCAAGCTTACGGCGGAGAAATTCGCTATACAGGCGAGATTGTTTTTAGCTCAACGAAGCTGCTGAATAACTACACCGATGTGTTGCCACCACATATCAAAAGCTATGCCATTCAATTAACCCAGCAACACCCTTTTGAGGCAATTCGGAAGGGCGTTGATGCGATGCAAAAGCTCAAAGTCTTAGTGTTGGGGGACGTAATTATTGATGAATTTGTTCACTGTACAGTGCAGGGTTTGACTTCTAAAGGCAGAGTTATTTCGACTCGCTTTTTGAAAAAAGAGCAGCATCTAGGGGGTTCTTTGGCTATTGCTCGCCACATAGCTAGTTTTGTAGACTCTGTAACTGTGGCTGGTGTGGTGGGAAATGAACCAGACATTCACAGCTTGATTTTGAATAATATAAATGGCGGTATTCGGCTAGATTTGCAATATGAAAATGGTGCAGCCACGGTCACTAAACGTCGTTACATTGAGCGGCAGGGAATGAGGGATAATTACAGCAAGCTGTTTTCTATTAATGAGCTGCAAGAAGAAGGACCTGCTCCCAGTCAGCGGCAAAATTTGTTAGATCGTTTACGGAAAACGATTCGGGATTATGATCTGGTGGTGGTTGCAGATTACGGACATGGATTGCTAGATGCTGAACTCATGGATTTGGTTCAAAGTGAATCTCCATTTTTAGCTTTAAACTGCCAAACAAACAGTGCAAATTACGGCTATAACTTAATTACTAAGTACCGCCGAGCTGATGTTTTTTGCTTGGACGAACAAGAACTACGTTTAGCTTTTTCTAGCCGTTACGGAGACCACAATTATCTGCTTAAAGGCTTGTTCCAGCATCTAGATGCTCAACAAGGATGGCTGACTTTGGGTTCTTCGGGAGCCTTGGGAATGAATGCTAAAGGAGAAGAAGATGTGAGTCCGGCAATGACGTTGGCGGTGAAGGATACAATTGGGGCTGGTGATGCGTTTTTTGCTCTGGCTAGCTTGAGTGCGAAGTTGGAATTGCCGATCGCAGTTGGTTCGCTGCTGGGGAATTTGGCTGGGGCGATTTCAGCTAATACTCTAGGGAATGCTGAACCAGTAGAAAAAGCTAGGTTGTTGAAATTTGCTACTACTGTTTTAAAGGTATAGAGATGCAATTTTTTAGCAAACCGCAAGCAATTTTGTGCGATCGCGATGGCACTCTCATTGAAGATAGCCACTTCCTCAGTCACCCCGACCAAATTGAGTGGATTCCAGGAGTGCTGGAGGCACTAAAATTCCTCAAGACTCTGGACATCTCAGTATTGGTGGTGACTAATCAATCGGGAGTGGCTAGGGGTTATTTCCCAGTGGAGGCAGTTGAGGCAGTTAATGATAAAATGCGGCGGGATGCTGAAGCTGCGACCGGGGCGATCGCAGAATTTTATTACTGTCCCCATCACCCGCAAGGTCAAGTTATCAAGTATAGTTATGTTTGTGAGTGTCGCAAGCCGTCGCCTGGGTTATTTCTCCAAGCGATCGCCGACCATAGTTTAGACCCGACGCGATGCTGGGCGATCGGGGATAGACTCAGGGATGTAGAGCCTGGTTTGCAGTTGGGTATGAAAGCTTTTCTGGTTGAAACTGGCTATGGAATACAGGAACAGCAAGACTTGTCTAAATCTCCATTTTCCGAGCAAATAACCGTAGTTTCATCAATGCCAGAAATTATTAATTTAATTTCAAATGAGAGTAATTATCCGCAGTTAAAAAAGTTTAACGTAACACATTAACTGGGATAATTAATATTAGAAATCTGGAAGAAAGGCAGTCAAGGGTTTATTCGCCCCCACGGGTGGTCAGAAACCGGGTTTTTTATCGAATCTGCGATGATCCAACAAAGTTTTTCGTGAAAAAACCCGGTTTCTAGGCCCCCATGCGTCCAGGACTACCAAGTTGAAAGTAATTGAGGAATTTAGGGTGAATCAAATGCAACAAGTTTTAGTCACAGGCGGAGCGGGTTATGTGGGGGCTGTTCTAGTCCCTAAACTCCTGCAAGCTGGATATCGAGTGAAGGTTGTGGATTTGTACATCTATGGAGAAGATGTTCTATCCTCCGTCAAAGATCATCCAGGGCTAGAAGAGATTAAAGGAGATATTCGCGATCGCCCACTCCTCGAAAAAATTCTACCCGGATGCGATGCTGTGATCCATCTAGCTTGCATTTCCAACGATCCGAGTTTTGAATTAGATCCAGACCTCGGTAAATCGATTAACTACGATGCTTTTGTTGACTTAGTAGATGTCGCCAAAAACAGCGGTGTCAAACGGTTTATTTATGCTTCTTCTTCCAGCGTGTACGGCATCAAAGAAACCGAAAATGTTAGCGAAGAACTGCCACTAGAACCGTTAACAGATTATTCCAAGTATAAAGCAATGTGCGAGGATGTATTGCTGGCAAACCGCGAACCGGGGTTTGTTACCTTGATTCTGCGCCCGGCAACCGTCTGCGGTTATTCCCCTCGTTTGCGGCTGGATTTGACAGTGAATATTCTGACTAACCACGCGGTTAATAATGGTAAAATTACGGTGTTTGGTGGCGAACAGAAGCGGCCAAACATTCACATCGAGGATATGACCGACCTTTATATCAAGTCGCTGGAATTGCCAGATGATGCGATCGACGGCAAGATTTTCAACGCGGGTTATGAAAATCATACGGTGATGCAAATTGCTCAAATGGTCCGAAATGTGGTAGGAAAACAAGTAGAGATTGTCAGCACGCCGACCAATGACAACCGCTCTTATCACATTTCATCGGAGAAGATTAAGAGAGAACTGGGGTTTGTGCCGCAGCACACAATTGAAGATGCTGTGCAGGATTTGGTGAAGGCTTTTCAAGCAGATTTGATTCCCAATCCGATGACGGATAGCCTTTATTACAATATTAAGACCATGCAAGGACTGAGTTTAAAATAAAGATGAATATTCCAGAACTTGAAGCCAAAGCCCGAAAAATTCGGGGCAAAATTGTAGAACTGTCCCACAAAGCTCGGACTGCCCATTTAGGTTCTTCCCTATCCTGTACCGATATTTTAGTAGCAGCTTACTGGGGAAGTTTGAAAATCGATCCCCAGGATTCTGAAAATCCCGATCGCGATCGGTTTATCCTCAGTAAAGGACACGCAGCAACAACACTGTACGCCACCCTCGCGGAAGCTGGATTTTTTCCGCAAGAATTACTCGATACCTATGCCCAAGAGGGTAGCAACTTGCCAGAACACCCCAGCGTGAAATGCGTACCGGGGGTAGAAGTAGCAACGGGTTCCCTCGGACACGGATTGTCCGTAGGGATAGGAATGGCTTTAGCCGGTCGTATTCAAAAGCGCTCTTATCGCGTGTTTGTCACCCTGAGTGACGGCGAATGCAATGAAGGTTCTGTTTGGGAAGCGGCGATGTTTGCTCCTGCTCAAAAACTAGATAATTTAGTTGCGATCGTTGATTACAATAAGTGGCAAGCTACTGGGCGCAGCAACGAAATCATGGCTCTTCATCCTCTCAAACAAAAATGGGAAGCTTTCGGATGGAGTACCTATGAATTAGACGGTCACGATATGAAAGCATTGGTTGATACTTTGCGTAACGTGCCTGATGGTAGCGGTAAACCGGTTGCTATTGTTGCCCATACTGTGAAAGGAAAAGGCGTTTCTTTTATGGAAGATGACAACAATTGGCACTACCGCGTTCCGACTGCTGAAGAAGTTGAAAAAGCTAAAGTGGAACTCCAACTTGTATGAGAAATGAATTTGCGGCGGAACTGAGCGAAATCGCGGCGGAAGACGATCGGGTTGTCTTGTTATCTGGCGATATTGGCAATCGGCTTTTTGATAAATATAAAGATCGTTTTCCCGATCGCTTTTATAACTGTGGAGTTGCCGAAGCGAACATGATGAGCGTGGCGGCTGGTATGGCAATGTGCGGGCTGAGACCGATTACTTACACGATTACGCCGTTTACAACTACTCGCTGTTTTGAACAAATTCGAGTTGATGTTTGCTATCACAATGTTCCAGTGATTGTTGTGGGAGTTGGGGCGGGTTTGTCCTATGCCGGAAACGGCGCTACTCATCATTCCTGTGAAGATATTGCTTTACTGCGAATGCTGCCAAACATGACGGTAATCTGTGCGGGTGACGCTTGGGAAGTTCGGGCCGCCATGCGAGCTTGTTTGCAACAAAATGGCCCGGCTTATATTCGCATGGGCAAAAAAGGTGAGCCGCTTGTTCATGAGGGGATGCCTGATTTTGAAATCGGCAAAGCAATCGTGATGCGCCCCGGAAGTGACGTTTGCTTGCTGAGTACCGGCAATCTGCTACCGAATGTGTTGGAAGCAGCAGACGAGCTTGGCAAACAGGGAGTTTCTGCCCAAGTTGTCAGCTTCCACACTGTTAAGCCTTTGGATCGAGAATTGCTCGATCGGGTTTTTTCGCAGTTTTGGCTAGTGGCGACGGTGGAAGAACACAGTATCATCGGTGGACTCGGAGGGGCTGTGGCTGAGTGGTTGAGCGATCGCGACCATCAAAAAGCTCGTTTGTTGCGAATTGGAGTTGCAGACAAGTTCCTGCACGCAGCGGGAGAACAAGAGTATGCTCGCGAGTATTTTGGCCTCACCCCAGAGGCGATCGCCGACAAAACCTTGCAGATGTATCGGGCGATCGCCCCGAAGCCGGTGAAAGTATAAAAAAACACAGGATCGAAAGATATGGACTTCCTAGAAAAAATAGAAACAGACTTAAGTGCTGCTTTCATTCAAAATGGCTATATCATCCAGCCCTGCGAAAATCTATCTGCCTTGGAGCGAATCCGAAACAAAACAGTAGATTTAGCAACTAATTTTTTAGGAGTGCCATATCCGATCGATCCCGGAGTATTTTTAGATGAAATTGTCTCTGTATTACCTGTCGCAAAACTCAACTATTTTCGCCTGCATATCATATCAGGTTTAATGGCCGAATCTTGGTTTAGGGAAGCATATTTCTCTTGCGCTCGTTCCCTAGTGGAAACCCTTGTCGGCAACGAATTGGTGATGCAGCGCAATATCGGTTTAAGCATTCAAATTCCCGGCGATAACAGTTCTTTATTACCCCTGCATTCTGATAGTTGGGGTTCGGAATGTTCCCCATTTGAAGTAGTATTGTGGATTCCATTAGTAGATTGCTATCGGACAAAGAGTATGTTTATTTTACCGCCTGATGCTGATGCTAAATGGCGACAAAAAGTACAGGAATTTGCCGGGGCAGGAACCGAAAGTCTTTATCAGGCAGTCGAGCCAGAACTAAAATGGTTAGAAGTTCCCTACGGCAAGGTTGTTTTGTTTACTCCTACTGTCATGCACGGCAATCGAATCAACCAAGAATCTACAAGCAGATGGTCTATGAATATTCGATTTAAAGGTTTATTTACACCATACTCTGATAAACGTCTGGGGGAATATTTCGCACCGATCGCCGTGCGTGCCGCCTCGAAAATCGGGATGAAATTTACCATGCCTGGGGGGTTTGATGAGTGAGAAATCAGGTTATCGCGGTTACATTACGAGCCGTCCAGTACGGGGATTGAATTACCCGCACCGCGTGCAAAACTTGGTGGTTCGGGACTACGCCACACGGCATAATTTAGATTACAAACTCAGTGCAACTGAATACGCGATGCCCGGATGTTATATGATGTTCTACGATGTCTTGGCAGAACTGCCACAACTAGAGGGCCTCATACTATTCAGCCTGTTTATGCTGCCCCAAAAAAGCAAGTCGCGATTGGAAATATACGATCGCATTTTAGGTGCTGGATGCGAGTTACACGCAGGTTTGGAAGAAATGGTACTGCAAGATCGCAGCGATATCGACGATTTTGAAACAATGATGCAGGTGGTCTTAACTTTACCTCATACACCAATGGGGGGTTATTATCACAAGTCAGAAGACCCAAAACTAAACAACTTTTTTCGAGCAGCTATGAGTGTGGAGTGAGCAATGTTAATTGGAGTTGATTTTGACAACACGATCGTCTGTTATGACGGCTTGTTCCACCGAGTGGCCCTCGAACAGGGATTAATTCCCCCAGAAGTTCCTGTCAGTAAAGGCCAAGTGCGGGATTATTTGCGCCAGTGCGGGAAGGAAGATGCTTGGACTCAGATGCAGGGTTACGTTTATGGCGATCGCATGAAAGAAGCTGACCCGTTTCCAGGCGTACTGGAATTTTTTACCCGTTGCGTTAGGGAAAAAGTCAATGTCTGTATTGTCAGCCACAAGACGCGCTACCCTTATTTGGGCCCCAAATACGATTTGCACGCAGCAGCACAGGGATGGTTGCAAAGTCAAGGGTTTTACGATCGCGATCGGATTAATTTGTCCCCGGATCGAGTGTACTTTGAACTGACTAAACAGGAAAAGCTGGAACGGATTGCCAAGCAGCAATGCACTCATTTTATCGATGATTTGCCGGAATTTTTGGGAGAGTCGGGGTTTCCCGCCGGAGTCGATCGCATCCTCTTTGACCCCCAGAACCACCATCCCACGGGACATCCGTTTCGTCACAGTTCCTCTTGGTCGGAAATCGAGGCCTTAATTTTATGATGACTGAAGCGGTTTCCCTGAGTTTAGAACAGCTTCAGCAAGCAGCCGTTGAGTTGATGGCGGTGGCGGGATTGGGTGGCGAGGTGGAACTTGATCCTCTGACAGGTGGCGGGAATAACCGGGTTTTCCGCGTGGCTGCGGATGGTTCAAGTTTTTTGTTGAAGGTTTATTTTCAACATCCGGGCGATCGCAGAGACCGTTTGGGTACGGAATTTGCTTTTTCGCAGTTTGCTTGGGAGAATGGGGTGCGGGCTTTACCTCAACCGTTGGCGTGCGATCGCCAAAAAGGTTTAGGTTTATATGAGTTTGTCCGGGGAAGGCGACTAGAACCGCAGGATGTCACCGCAGCAACGGTTGAGCAAGCGCTTAATTTCTATCGGGAAATAAACCGTTACAAGCAAGTTACCGAAGCTCAAATTCTGCCTCAAGCATCGGAAGCTTGTTTTACTCTTGAAGAACATCTGCAATGTGTTGAACGTCGCATTGTCAGGTTGCAAACAGTCGCAGCATCTTCCGAGAGCGATCGCTCTGCTGTAGACTTTATTCACAACCAATTGTTGGAAGTTTGGAGCGCAGTGCGATCGCGCGCAATCGAACAAGCGAATCAGTGGAATCTAAAGTTAGAAGCAGAAATCGCACCTTTAGACCGGTGTTTGTCTCCATCGGATTTTGGGTTTCACAACGCTATTTTGAGCGATTCTGGGCAATTACGCTTTCTCGATTTTGAGTATGCAGGGTGGGACGATCCTGGTAAAATGGTTTCCGACTTTTTTTGCCAACCGGCGGTTCCTGTGCCTTTAAATTACTATTCTAAGTTTGTGGAAGCGGTTGTTTCTGAGTTGTCAGAACCCGAACAACACCGACAGCGGATGGCGATTTTATTGCCTGTTTATCGAGTTAAGTGGTGTTGTATTCTGCTCAATGACTTTTTGCCAGTGGCCGGCCAAAGGCGAAGTTTTGCGGGGCAAGTTGCCGATCGCGAAGCACGCAAAGCTGTACAATTGCAAAAGGCTCGTCGCGCTCTTGAGAACCTGCAACAAAACAGGGAATTTTAAATGGCTTATATTGACTTTTTATCAGCAGTTCACAAAAAAACTCAGCGCGATTATTTGGGGCGCGTGAATGAATTTCCCAAGGCGGAAGCGGCTAAGCTTGCTAAAAAATTCGATCGTGATTATTGGGATGGCGATCGCAAAGTTGGCTACGGTGGTTATAAATATGATGGTCGCTGGCGGGCTGTTGCAGATGCAATAGTTGAGCACTACAATTTGAAACCGGGCGATCGGATTTTAGATGTTGGGTGCGGCAAGGCTTTTTTACTGTACGATTTTACACAAGCTCTACCCGGAGTCGAAGTAACCGGTATTGATATTTCCGAATACGGGATTGCTCACGCCCCAGAAGAAGTGCGCCCGTTTTTGAAAGCGTGCAGCGCGACGGAACTTCCATTTGCAGACAACAGCTTTGATTTAGTGATTTCTATCAATACTTTGCACAATTTGTATTGTTTTGAGCTTGACCGAGCTCTCCGGGAAATTGAAAGAGTAGGCAAGGGGAACAAATATATTGTGGTAGAGTCCTATAGGAACGAAGCCGAAAAAGCGAATCTGCTTTACTGGCAGCTTACTTGTGAAAGTTTCTATACGCCTGATGAGTGGCATTGGTGGTTTGACCATTGCGGCTATACGGGCGACTACTCTTTTATTTACTTTGAGTAAGAGCAAAAATTCACTCGGTGAGAAAGTCAACAAAACAGCGAATAATCAGGGGTAATAATGAGTCCGCGCAAAATAGCAGTGCTTGGTAGCAATTCTTTTTCAGGAAGCGATTTCGTTGACTTGCTTCTAGAAGACAGTCAAAATGAAATTGTGGGTATCAGCCGTTCTGCCGAGAAAGAACCGCTTTTTTTACCGTATCTGCGCCATAAAAACCCGAATTTTAAGTTTCATCAATTTGACTTTAACGGGGATATGCCACAGATATTACAGGCACTTGACGAGTTTGCACCGGAGTATATTGTTAATTTTGCTGCTCAAAGTGAGGTTGCTCCCAGTTGGGTGCATCCCGATCACTGGTTTCAAACGAATACCGTAGCATTAGCTCAATTAATCAACCACTTAAAAGACCGGAAATATTTGCAGCGTTACGTTCACATTTCCTCTCCTGAAGTGTACGGCACTTGTGAAGGAAATGTGACAGAATTATCTCCGATGAATCCTTCTACGCCTTATGCTGCTTCTAAAGCGGCGGCGGATATGCTGCTGTCTACTTATTATAAAAATTTCCAGTTTCCTTTGGTGACAGTTCGTGCTACCAATGTGTATGGAGCGTATCAGCAGCTCTTCAAAATTATTCCGCGATCGGCAATTTACCTGAAGCTGGGT
Source organism: Microcoleus sp. (assembly GCF_041354475.1). NCBI lineage: Bacteria > Bacillati > Cyanobacteriota > Cyanophyceae > Oscillatoriales > Microcoleaceae > Microcoleus > Microcoleus sp. The sequence continues at coordinate 1,010 of NZ_JBGJZU010000087.1, read as the reverse complement.
AAAACGATTCAGTTGCACGGTGGCGGGCACGCAGTCAAGTCTTATATCCATATTCGCGATGTTTCTAGGGGAGAATTAGCGGTGATGGAAAAAGGCAAAGTGGGGGAAATTTATCATTTGTCACCCGATCGGGGCTATGCTGTGCGCGAAGTGGTGCAAACTATTTGCGAAGCGATGAATCGCTCGTTTGCTGAGTCAACGGAGACTGTTGCCGAACGATTGGGGCAGGATGCTGCCTATGTAATAGACTCTACTAAGGCTCGGACTGAACTCGGATGGAAATCGGAGATTTCTTTGAACGATGGAGTTGCTCGTGTGATAAAATGGGTGGAGGAAATTTGGGATGAGATTGAGCAGCAGTCTTTAGAATATGTTCATAAACCTTAGTATCAAATCACTGTATTATTAACAACGGTTGAGGGAAGCCGGAGACAAGCAATGACTGTAAGCTATTTTGACGCGGCAAACAAACTAAAGCAGGAAGGGAGATTGGAAGAGGCGATCGCTTCTTATCGCTCTGCTATTGAGGAAAAACCCAATTTTTATTGGTCTTACCCAAATTTGGGAGATGTTTTGCTTAAGGTTGGCCGATGGGATGAGGCGGTTAATGCTTACAGTCGGGCGATCGAACTTAACCCTAGTTCGTCGGCTTGGATATATTACAATCAAGGGGAAGCTCTAACTAAGTTGGGGCGGTTGGATGATGCGATTGTTTGTTATCAAAGGGCGATCGAGAACAGTCCCGATGAAGTTGAGATTCAATCGAGTTTGGCAGAGGCGCTGCGGCAGAGAAGTCAGGTAGATTTGGATCGGGCGATCGGAATGTATCAGCGGGCGATCGAGCTAAATCCTGAGTCGGTGGCAGCTTATCAGAATTTGCTGAAACTGCAACCGGATAACAGTGACATCTGGGCAAAATTGGGCAATAGTTTGGTGACACTCAAGCGAGAAGCCGAAGCTATTACTGCTTACCAACGGGCGATAGAAATCAATCCGGGATTCGTACAAGC
>NZ_JBGJZU010000086.1:0-26183 GCF_041354475.1 Microcoleus sp. | reverse complement strand
GGCAAACTCCCAAAGTGTTAGCTGCTTCATTTGGTTTCACGTACTTTGCCATATTAGTATTATGGCTCACCATGTACGCATTGTTCAGTCTTGTCCAATAAATTAATGATTAGAGGCATACCGATCGCCTGGGATCGATAAAAAGATTCACAGTTTGTCAATATTGTCAATAAATTTTAGATTTTACACGCCCTGGGATGGTCTTGAGAGGGCTAGATATCTTGTTAAAATGATGAGTAAACCTGAATAATTTTTAGCAGAGGCGTAGTTGCTATGACCGTTGCATCCCAAAAAATGAGCCTGGAAGAGTATCTGAACTTTGATGATGGTACAGATACTCGGTACGAACTGGACAATGGAGAACTGATTGTTATGCCCCCAGAAAGCCAACTCAATTGCCGAATTGCCTCATTGCTATTTGCTCTATTCTTGCAACAGGGTATTCCATCTTATCGATTGATGATGAAGACTGAAATTGTGGTGAGTAGTTCGCGGGCTGGGAGTCGTTTACCGGATTTGATGGTGCTATCGGAGGAATTGGCTACGGCTTTGGAGGGGAGTAGCCGATCGACTATTATGAGCGATATGCCACCACCATTGCTGGTAGTAGAAGTGGTGAGTCCTCATCAAGAAAATCGAGATTATCGCTACAAACGTTCTGAGTATGCGGCGCGAGGGATTCCAGAGTATTGGATTGTTGACCCAATACAACAGCGGGTGACGGTGTTGGAGTGGGTTGAAGGTTTGTATGAAGAGGTTGTGTATACGGGTGATAGCGCGATCGTATCTCCTGTATTGGGCGTTTTGGAATTGACGGCCGAACGGCTATTGCAAGGGCGTTGAAAAAGTGGGTGATATTCAATTTTAGATTACTTAGAAATATTGTTAAAATGATGAGTACACCTGAATAATTTTTAGCAGAGGCGTAGTTGCTATGACCGTTGCATCCCAAAAAATGAGCCTGGAAGAGTATCTGAACTTTGATGATGGTACAGATACTCGGTACGAACTGGACAATGGAGAACTAATTGTTTCGCCCCCAGAAAGCGATCTAAATCGCCGAATTGGCTCATTTCTATTGACTCTATTTTTTCAACTCGGTATTCCAACTTATCGATTGAGAATTAAGACTGAAATTGTTGTCCTTGGTGCGCGGGCGACGACTCGTTTTCCCGATGTGATGGTGCTATCGGAGGAATTGGCTACGGCTTTGGAGGGAAGTAGCCGATCGACCATTATGATGGATATGCCACCACCCTTGTTAGTAGTAGAAGTGGTGAGTCCTCATCAAGAAAATCGAGATTATCGCTACAAACGTTCTGAGTATGCGGCGCGAGGAATTGCGGAGTATTGGATTGTTGACCCGATACAACAGCGGGTGACGGTGTTGGAGTGGGTTGAAGGTTTGTATGAAGAGGTTGTGTATACGGGTGATAGCGCGATCGCCTCCCCTGTGTTAGGCGTGTTGGAACTGACGGCCGAACGGCTATTGCAAGGGCGTTGACTTTAAAGTGCGATCGAGAATCTGCACGAACAAAAATTGAATTTTCTGTTTGAGATTAGTGAGAAATATTGCTAAATTTTAGATATACATTAATTTATTTATGGTGTCATAAATCCCTGGATAAGTGGGTGCATCTGTGTTTGGCAATTATATTCGTAGGGGCGAAGCATGACGGCTGTAAATCTCTGGCGATCGCTAATAAATTGTCTGCGGTCATGCTTCGTCCTTACACAATCGGGATGCTCCCGGATCGGTAGGTATATTTCATCAATTTTTTCATCAATTTTAGAACCTGATATTTCGTGTATTCATTTAGTCGTCATCAATGACACTTATTAGCAAATAGTAAACCAGTTTCAACACAAATTAAGTCGCTCATTTCTAGCTAGAAGATGCTCTATCTGGTGTTACCCGATCGCCCCAAACAACATCTCCAACAGCCACCAAAAGCGCGATCGAGCTAAAATCCCAAATCTCAAATCTCAAATCCGACGACCGATGACTTCCTTAAAAGCGATTTAAGATAGAGAGAATAAGATCAACCAAAAATCCAAATGACATCAACCCTGCTCAAATCCTCAGCCCGATCGCCCATCAACGCCCCAACCATCCGCCATTTCCCCAATGGGCTCACAGTCATCGCCGAACACTTGCCGGTTGATGCGGTTAACCTTAGCATTTGGGTGAACTTGGGCTCCGCCGTCGAATCCGACGAAATCAACGGGATGGCTCACTTTTTAGAACACATGATTTTCAAGGGAACTCCCAGTATTCAAAGCGGAGAATTTGAGCGGGCGATCGAACAACGCGGCGCAGTCACCAATGCCGCCACCAGTCAGGATTACACAAACTACTACATCACCACAGCCCCCAAAGACTTTGCCGAACTAGCTCCCCTGCAAGTCGATGTGTTGCTAAATGCCAGCATTCCCGACGATGCCTTCGATCGCGAAAGACTGGTAGTCTTAGAAGAAATTAGGCGATCCGAAGACAATCCCGGCCGCCGCACCTATCAGCGATCGGTCCAAATAGCCTTTGAATCCTTACCCTATCGCCGTCCCGTCCTCGGCCCTAGCTCGGTGATCGAAAACCTTACCGCGCAACAAATGCGCGATTTCCACCGCAGCAGATATCAGCCCAGCGCCATGACAGCAGTGGCTGTAGGGAATTTACCCGTGGATCAATTAATTCAAATTGTGGCAGACAGTTTTTCGGCAAAAAGCACAGCACAAAACGGCAACATAGACATCGCTGCTGCCAAAAATCACTCAACACCCCAAACCCCGACATACTTTCCAGAATCGCCCTTGACAGAAACAGTCCGCCACGAGTTTGTCGATTCGGCTCTCCAGCAAGCCAGACTGATGATGATGTGGCGAGCACCCGGTTTCATTGACATCTCCGAAACCTATGCCCTAGACGTTTTAGCCACTATTTTAGGTCACGGGCGCACAACTCGCTTAGTTCAAGAGTTGCGAGAAGATAAGGGGCTAGTCTCGTCCATTTCTGTGAGCAACATGACTCAGCGACTAGGCGGTGTTTTCTCAATTTCCGCTCACCTGGTGGCGGAAAACTTGCCAGAAGTCGAAGCAGCCATTGTCCGACACATCCGCACTCTGCAAACTGAACTGGTGACAGATGCTGAAATTTCCCGCATCCGCACTCAAGTGGCAAATCGGTTTGTGTTTGGTAACGAAACTCCAAGCGATCGGGCTAGTTTGTACGGCTACTATCAGTCGATGGTAGGAGATATCGCTCCCGCCCTCAACTATACCGCTTGCATCCAAGCTCTGACTCCCACGGATCTCCGGGATGCCGCCGTCAAATATTTGTCTCCCGATGCGATCGGCATACTGATCGTTCGCCCTTCCTGATTTTGCAGTCTCCCCTTGAAGGTTTTGTATCGAATCATGAATACAAAGCCTTCAACATAGGGGCGATCGACAAAACTATCGTAATTTTCTGAGAGGATAAGCTTGGAATTATTACACATGGGTGGGCAAGGATGAAATTACAAAACTTTCTAAAATCCCAAATGAGGTACGATGTCAAGGCGATCGCGGCTGACGACGAACTCAGTCGCCAAATTCAAACTCGCCTGATTGACTTGGGTTTACTCAAACCCCCCGTAGACGGCTTATTTGGTCCCCTCTCTACCGCCGCTCTCCATCGGTTTCAAACCCTGATGAAGTGTGGCGAACTTGGTTTTTTGGGAGCAGTCACAGCCGAAAAGCTGATCGAGACCAAAAAGGGAGACATTCCCACACCTCCGATCGTCCTAAAAATCCTCAAAGACACAGTTTTTAAAGCAAAACCTCTGGCAACTTCTCAACTTCTTGACGCGGAAAAACAGTCAATACCAGCGGGAAAAGAGTTTGAACTGATTGCTTTTGCTCCCATTCGCGGCCACCTGAGAATTGCTTTGCGCAACCAGTCCTTTAAAGGTTCGGGGATTTGGTATGTTTTGGGAACCCAGGCTCAAGTTACTCAAGAAGGTGTGGTGCTCTATCCCAAAATAAATCCACCCACTGTCAGACTGGGAGTTCCTTACCGCTCCCAAATGGATAATTTTTACAATCCTAGTGGTTCTTGTAATGTAACTTCCATAGCAATGTGTCTGGATTTTTTGAGGATTGCGCGACGCAAAAAAACCGGGCAATTTGAGGACGAACTCTACGAATATGCGATCGCCAAAGGTTACAGTCGTTGGGAACCGTTGGATTTAGCAAAGATTGTCAAAGATTATGGTGCCCAAGATTACTTTACAGAAAATGCAACTATTCAGGACCTTAGAGATTGGCTAGCCAGTGGCAATCCGGCTGTGATCCACGGATATTTCACGTCTTTCGGTCATATCATCGTTGTAGTAGGTTATGACAGCGATGGATTCTTTGTTCACGACCCCTATGGAGAGTGGTTTCCCGATGGCTACGACACGAGTATTAGCGGTTCCTATTTGTATTATTCCGAGCGTTTAATCCGCAACGTTTGTATGCCTGACGGGAATTTCTGGGTTCATTTTATATCCAAATAATTGGGCATTGGGAATCGGGCATTGGGCATTGGGCATTGGTTATTAGTTATTAACATTAACTAATAACCAACAGTTAACAGTTAACAGCGAACAGTCAACAGCGAACAGTCAACTAACTATTAATTTTCATACTCAAATCCAGCCAAGTCGATCGCGTAATCGGAGCACTGGTTGAAATATAATCAACTCCGGTTTCCGCCACACTCCGAATAGTTTCCAAAGTAACATTCCCGGAAGCTTCAATTTTCACCCGATCGCACTTTTCGCGAATTATTGCCACAGCCTGCCGCATCAAATCGCAGGACATATTATCTAACATGATGATATCCGCCTTGTGCTGTAAGGCTGTCTCTACCTCAGCCAGAGTTTCGGTTTCAACTTCGATTGTCAGCGGATAGGGGATAGAATTGCGAATTAGGGCGATCGCCTCGGCAATTCCCCCAGCCGCCGCAATATGATTGTCTTTAATCATCACCGCATCATCTAATCCCATCCTGTGATTGCAAGCACCACCGATTTGAGTCGCGTATTTTTCCAACAATCTCAACCCTGGTGTTGTCTTGCGGGTATCCACCAATTGCACGGGCAAATCGGCAATTTTGTCAACATATTTCTGAGTTAAAGTAGCGATGCCGCTCAAACGCATTGCCAAGTTTAATGCTACTCTTTCTCCGGTTAGCAGCGCATCGAAATTGCCAGAAATCTCGGCGATTACTTCTCCTTTTTCGCACAGTTTCCCTTCCGGTACTTGGGGGATGAAACTGAGGTTGCTGTCTAAAAGTTTAAATGTGCGATGTGCGATCGGCAATCCGGCAATGACTCCAGCTTCTTTGACTATCCATTTAGCAGTACCCTGGATGCTGGCTGCGGGGAATAAGGCCGATGTTGTGCGATCGCCCCTACCGATATCTTCTAGCAGCCAGTTGTGCAATAGGGAGTCTAAAACTATCCAAGGTGGCAATATTGCTTTCATGTTTTTGTCGGTTGTTATATTAATAGGAATTACGCATCAAAACCCAAGAAACCGGGTTTTTGCCAGAGAATCGGGCTGTAACAAAGTATCTCGGAAAAAACCCGGTTTCTGACTACCGGTGCGTCCAGGACTGCTATTAGGAACGATAGTCGATCGCGTAATTTTAGGCAAGTTGAATCTCAGCGAGGCGTTTACATCCTCAACTTGCATTTTGAACTTCTAGCTCCACCGCTCCATCGGTTAACGCCACAAACGCACCTGCTCTAGAACACAAGATTCCAATGTTTATATCGAATGAAAAATAACCATGTGCCCATGTTGGAAGCTGAAGAGTATTACCGAGAACTAAAATAGAATGGGGTCTGACTTGAGTTTGAAGTTGCCGTCTGTATCTATATTCTGATAGCTGTCCAACGCCCAAACGAATACGCGGTTGAAAATTTATTCGATTGATAGTCTTAACTTCAAAGATGGTTTCTAAGCCATCTCTTTCTGCAAGTAGATCAACAGAGTTCGGATCATCTGCTACGTTGTATGAAAGCTCTGTTAATGTGGCTGCAAGCCTTGCGATAATTTCTTGATGCTGGCGTGTTTTATCACGTAGTCGCGTTCGTCCTTGAACGATGCTTTCAACATCAATGTCAACGTTTACATCAACAACTTCAGGAATGCTTGGTAAAAAAGGTCTGAGATTAATTTCTGTAGTGACCGGAGGACTATCAATTGCATAGAGCAACTCACGATCAGGGTAGTTTTCTGAAAGATATTCTTGGCTTCGTAACTCATCAGGTGTTATCCACTGAGATTCAATGGTTGGGCTGCCAAAGAACCCATACCACGCTAAGGCATTTTCACGCTCAACAGAACTCTGTGGCATCCAAAAAGTTGCTGGATCACTATGAAATTCTAAAACTGCCTGAAGTTGCTCAATTTCTGCCAAAACCGTAGATGATAAAGAAATGCTGTTGCCTTCTTTAACTGCAAAGTCACTTTGCCCCAAAAATTGAAACCACTCTTGAACATCTCGCAGCCTACGTTTATCTACCTGAGATGTATCATCTGACTGTCTCAGTTGTAGTAATCTTGCATAAGCCTCTTGCCAGTAACTATTACGGATTGTGGGTACAAGTGATAAAAGGCACTCGCGGGTATCTAGAGTGGGAGAAAAACCTTGCCGATACAGTTCAACCAGAATTTGTAAAATTAGCACTCCGGGCTTGATTAAAATTCCTGAATTGACATCTAGCTGTGTTCGATTTGGTGGAATGCTTATTCCTGCTTGTGATAGCTCTCCTTTTACCGCAGGAGATATATCTGTTTTGTGTCCATTTGGATATTGGTAAGCAAGAACTTGAGTAGAAAACAGTTCAGAGTAACCAATCGTGCCATCAATATACATTAGACCAATTGGCGTTAACTGTGGCTGTCTAATGTATCTCGTCGAGTAGATAAGTCCCAAATCAGGGAGAATTTGTTGATAATCACGCCAAGCATCTATTTGTCCAGAATCTGATCTGACATTTGGGGTAAAAATTTCTTGAGCGACTAGAGTTTGATTGACCAGCGTTCGATAGTTTGGATATTGTCTGAATCTATAAGCTGACTCAAGAAGTGCAAAAACTTCTCTTGAGTTTACCCTTCCCATGTGATGATTGAAAGACCAAGAATATCCTGGATAAGGAAGCGTCATACCGCTAACTCCTTCTTATTTAGACTTTTTAGTGTATGTCGAATAGATTCTCCCACAGCCAAAGCAAGTAGTGGAGGTACAGCATTACCAATTTGCCTGTACTGTGCTGTTGATGTTCCTAATAACTTGTACCAATCTGGAAATGACTGAAGACGCGCCGCTTCTCTGACAGTGATGTGTCGAGGAATGTATGGATGAATATGAGGTCTACCACCACCAGATTTAGAACCAACCAATACTGTTCCTGAAGGCTTTTCAGGCTCGATTCTATCTGTATGATCTACTTTGTCCCTTCCGCCTGGTGGAATTTTCTCGTATCGGCTACGAACTCTATCGCCATGAATACGAATATCATGATTATATAGACCATCAACGTTCTCCAACGCCAGCTTTGCAGGTATCCAATCTGAAATATTCTGATTAAGTAAGTTTAAACTTGATGGATCGCGATATCTAGGTTTAGGAAATGTAAATTCAGCAGGTTGACGAAAACCCACTACAAAAACTCTTTTTCTAATTTGTGGCACTCCATAGTCAGCAGCATTCAAAGTCTCTGTATGAATGTCGTACCCCGTCTCTACCTGAAAGTTCTCGTAAAGCTTTTCCCAGTCTTCACCATTGTTGATGGTTAATAATCCTGGTACATTTTCAAAAACAAAAGCTTCTGGTTCTAGCTCATTTATAAGGCGAATGTAGTCAAAGACAAGCTGTCCTCGAATATCTGAGAAAGAACCTCTCTTACCTAAAATGCTGAATGCCTGACAAGGTGGGCCTCCTGCAATGAGGCTGATCCTTTCAGCCTTGATCTGTTCTCTAATTTCATGTCCCTTTAAATCCCTAACATCTTTAGCTTCCGTCACGCAATTTGGGAAATTGTAAGCAATAGTATCACAATAATATTGAACTTCATCATTTGAGTAATTAAAGTCAAAACCTGCTAGGGATAAGCCCAAATCAAGCCCTCCGCCTCCTGAAAAAAGAGAAACTGCAACCAACTCCTTGCTCCTTTTTCGGGGCAACCGTAGAGAGTTCAAAGCAGTAAGATACGAGTTCATTTAGGTTTTAACCACTTAACAAGGAGCTACAAGACTTAGGATTTTACCTCAAAAAGTGATGGTTTGGGTAAAAATTCACAAATCTTCTCTACTAAAGCATTGCCCAATTTCCTCGGCTCCAGCTTATGCAGTCCACCGCCATATACGGCCTCACCCATAGCGTGACTCATCAGAAATCCGATCCCGTAGCGTGCCGTAGGCGATCGCCTGTGATGATTGTGTTAAAATCAAGACGACTGAAAGAGGCAATTGTTATGACTATTCGTGAGATCGCGATCGCCAAATTGCAGCAACTTCCAGAATCATTCTTGCCAGAAGTCAGCGAGTTCATCGACTTTGTGATGCACAAGCACCAAAATAGAATAGCTGAACCCAAACTCCCAGACGATATTGCTAAAGCTTGGGCCAAATGGTTCGAGGAGGTCGATCGCCTGGAAGTAACGACTAATCAGCCGGAGAGCGAATTTAAGCTACAGTAAAAGCTATATTTTCACTTCACTACATTAGGTACATTTCCACTCCCTAAAACCTGTGTAGCATCTAAAACTTCTATCCCTACTAATAACTCATTTTCCCCAATATTTAAAGCAATTTCCTCAGTCAACTGTAAAGTGCGACACTGATGCTTACCTTCTACAAGTCTAATATAGAGAGCATCAATTTCGGAATCATAACTAATCTTCATAAACTTTTACCTCTTATTCTTCAGTCCGCGAAGGCGGACTTCGTTTGTGTAGAAGCGGTTTCAACCGCCGAGTGATCCTAACAACTCCCCAAAAAACTAAAGCTCCTTTCCGTTGTTGCGGGAAAAGAGCTTTAATTTATTATTAACCTGGCACCGAGCTATTTTACCGGGCAGTGACCCGCCGAGTATCTTCGCCATAGCAACGTTTAACAACCGAGTTCGGGATGGATCGGAGTGGTTCCATTACATCATAAGCACCAGGAAAGCTTTGAAAACTTTGAATCCTGTGTCTGCGTTAAACTTGATGCGCTGCATCTTTTTCGCTCGACACTTATTACATTACCAAACTCCCCTAAGTTTGTCAACCCCTTGGTGAAAAGTTTTTTTTCGATCATGTCCTGAAGTCCGATGAGAGGCGAGAAACCGGGTTTTTACGAAAATATTTCGTTGCAGGCGACAGATTCGGAAAAAACCCGGTTTCTGGGAGTCTGAGCGCGTCAGCCCGATCGCAAATCCAAAAACCCAGCATCCACACCCTACTCTCTGCGAATCTTCGCATCCTTCTCAAACCACGCCACAACCTGCTTAACTGTTAATTGCTCGATCGCACTTTCAGCTTCCACAGCAATTTGCCTCAACGGCCGCAAAGACGCAACCACCAAATTCGTAAAAAAGTTTTCAAAACTAGCATCAAGTTCGATCGACCCTTTAATACTCTCATCATTCCTAACCCAATCCATCACTTGCCCATTTGTCACCTCAGCCACCGGCAAACCAGTCTCCCCAGCAATTTGCTTCAACACCCTCAAAGCATAAATAGCCAGCCGCGCCGAAAACTTCTCCTTCGACGACAACAGCGCCATATCAACTTCCGCGCACTCTTCCGGCTTTAAAAAATCAGATTCCATAGTTATTGGTTATTTGTTATTGGTTATTTGTTATTGGTTATTGGTTATTTGTTACTACTGCCAACTGACAACTATCAACAGCCTACTGACAACAGTCAACTGTCAACTGACAACTAACTTCTTCCTAGCAATCAAATAACCGCAGCGATGTTCTCCATCAATAATCCAGTGAGTCCGCTCCACAGTACAATCCGGCAACACAGCCGCAAACATCTCCAACTCATTGCCACAGACACTGGGAAAAGTTTCGGCCACATTAGAAATAGCACAATTGTGTTCCATAAACACAAAACGATCGCCCTTAACATCGCGATCGCACATTTCCACACCTACAGATTCCACAGGATAACACTCAGCCATATAACCTTCAGCCTTGCGAAGTTCAACCAACCCACTCACCCGCTCTTGCAGCGAACCCGCACCCACCAAGCGGCGGTACTCCATCGCCTTGCGTTCCCACTGCTTTTGCAGAATCGAAATCACCTGCTCGCGGCCAACAGTTTCAGCCAAAGTATCCAGCAAAGAAACCGCAAAATCCCCATAACGATTCCCGAAGCGATCGCGCCCCAAACTGGTAAGCTCGTAAATATGCTGCGGCCGCCCCATACCAGCCTGCACCGACTGATACTGAATCAGCCCCTCCCCCTCCAAATCCTTCAAATGACGGCGAATCGCTTGGGGGCTGATATCCAAAGCCTCCGCCAACTCAAGAGCAGTCCCTTGACCACCCTTGAGCAAAAACTGCAAGATGTCTTGTTTAGTGGAAGTCTGCTGAGTCTGCATCATCTTCACAAAAAAATATTTCTGAGACTTTGACAATATCACTATTGTTAATGTAGCTTAAAATATAGTTAAGCAACAGATTTGTTGTTTAACTCAACAGAGCAGTCCAGCAGAACTCGCTCAAGCCCAGACAGCCAAACGATTTTGGATTTACGATTTTGGATTTTAGATTTACGATTTGTTCCATCCTTAAAGGACGGGCTTTTACCAAAATTCCCCAATCCAAAATCCAAAATCTAAAATCTAAAATCCCCAGTCTGCCATCTTTGAGAGCACTATCTAGAACACTGAACACGCAAAATCATGAGCTCTACAGTCACAACCCTAGTCAACCAACCCTACAAATACGGCTTCGTCACCGACATCGAGTCAGACACCATCCCCCGCGGCTTGAGCGAAGATGTAGTGCGGCTGATTTCCTCCAAGAAAAACGAACCGGAATTCATGCTGCAATTCCGCCTCAAAGCATACCGCAAATGGCTGACCATGACCGAGCCCACCTGGCCTCATGTCAACTATCCGGCGATCGACTACCAACAAATTATCTACTATTCAGCGCCAAAACAAAAGCCCAAAAAACTCAACAGCTTAGATGAAGTTGACCCGACACTACTAGAAACCTTCGAGAAACTAGGCATTCCCCTCTCCGAACAAAAGCGCCTGGGAAATGTCGCCGTCGATGCCGTTTTCGACAGCGTTTCCATCGCCACCACATTTAGAGAAAAACTAGCCAAAGACGGCGTTATCTTCTGTTCCATCTCCGAAGCAGTCAAAGATTATCCCGAACTCATAGAAAAATATCTCGGCAGCGTTGTACCCGTTGGCGACAACTTTTTCGCAGCCCTCAACTCCGCCGTATTCAGCGACGGTTCCTTCGTGTACATCCCCAAAGGCGTCAAATGCCCGATGGAATTATCCACCTATTTTCGCATCAACAACGGAGATTCCGGCCAGTTCGAGCGCACCTTAATTGTTGCCGAAGAAAACAGCTCTGTTTCTTACTTAGAAGGCTGCACCGCACCCATGTTTGACACCAACCAACTACACGCCGCCGTCGTGGAATTGGTAACAATGGATAACGCCGACATCAAATATTCGACAGTCCAAAACTGGTACGCCGGCGACGCCAATGGCAAAGGCGGCATTTACAACTTTGTGACAAAGCGCGGCCTATGTCAAGGAGTCAATTCCAAGATTTCTTGGACGCAAGTAGAAACAGGTTCCGCGATTACTTGGAAATATCCCAGTTGCGTATTAGTCGGCGACAACTCCGTAGGCGAATTCTACTCAGTAGCGCTGACAAACCATAAACAGCAAGCTGACACTGGAACTAAAATGATTCACGTCGGCAAAAATACTCGCAGCACGATTATTTCCAAGGGAATTTCGGCGGGAAACTCTTCCAATAGCTATCGCGGCTTAGTGAAAATGGGGCCAAGTGCTAAAGGTGCTCGCAATTATTCTCAGTGCGATTCGATGCTGATTGGGGATAATGCTCAAGCGAATACTTTCCCTTATATTCAAGTGCAGAACCATACTGCTAAAGTGGAACACGAAGCTTCGACTTCCAAAATTGGTGAAGAGCAATTGTTCTTCTTCGCCCAGCGGGGAATTTCCGCAGAAAATGCGATTTCGATGATGATTAGCGGTTTCTGCAAAGATGTTTTCAATCAGTTACCAATGGAATTTGCCGCGGAAGCTGACAAGCTATTGAGCCTGAAGCTCGAAGGAAGTGTCGGGTAGAAGGAAGAAGTCACCCCCCTGCCCCCCACCCCCCCCTAGCCCCCCCCAAGGGGGGAAGGAAGAAGGAAGAAGGAAGAAAATTCCTCGTTCCCAGGCTCTGCCTGGGAACGCATATCTAGAGGCTCTGCCTCGCATTTCTCTCCCGCGTTTCCGGCGAGGCAGAGCCTCGTGACACGCATTCCTAGGCAGAGCCTAGGAACGAGGAAGACGAGGAAGAAAAAACTGTAAACTCCATTGAGGCAAAGGAAAAAAAGAGATGATTGTTGAAAATAGTCAAGTGGTATTGTCAGTCCGCAACTTAACTGCGAATGTCGAAGATACCCAAATCCTAAAAGGTTTGAACCTAGAAATTAAATCCGGCGAAATCCACGCCATCATGGGCCCAAACGGTTCAGGAAAAAGCACCTTATCCAAAATCTTAGCCGGCCATCCTGCTTATACGGTAACAGGCGGAGAAGTCACCTTTTTAGGGCAAAATTTACTAGAATTAGCACCAGAAGAACGCTCTCTGGCTGGCGTGTTTCTAGCTTTCCAATATCCTTTAGAAATTCCGGGTGTCAGCAATCTCGATTTCTTGCGCGTGGCTTACAACGCTCACCTGAAACATCGCGGCTTGGAAGAATTAGATGCTTTTGATTTCCAAGATTTGATAGAGCAAAAACTGGATATTGTCAAGATGAATTCGGCTTTTTTAGACCGCAGCGTGAATGAGGGTTTTTCCGGTGGCGAGAAAAAACGCAACGAGATTTTGCAAATGGCGCTTTTAGAACCGAAGTTAGCCATTTTGGATGAGACAGATTCTGGTTTGGATATCGATGCTCTCAAGATTGTCGCTGGCGGTGTGAATCAATTGTCAACTGCCGAAAATTGTATGTTGGTGATTACTCACTATCAGCGGTTGTTGAATTACATTATTCCTGATTTTATTCACGTCATGGAAGGTGGCAGAATTATTGCGACTGGCCCGAAAGAGTTGGCGCTAGAGTTGGAAGAACGCGGTTATGACTGGATTTTAGAAGAAGAAGCAGCAGGAGTTGGCGCGCGATGATGAATACGCAAGTTGCTACTAGAGAAATGTTTTTGGCTGGTTTGGTAAATCAGTGCGAAAAGTTGGGCGCAGCTAATGCCCAAACAGCCGCTTTCGGGTTGCAGGAATTGCGAGATGCTGCGGCTGAATACGTGCTGGCGGCCAGTTTTCCGACGGTGAAGGATGAAGAATGGCGATTTACTGATTTGTCTCCGCTGTTACCAATTCAGTTTAATGTACCCCAGAGTAATCAGTCAGCAATTAAGTTGTCTGATATTACTATGCCTGTGAAAAACAAGGACGATTTACCTTTAAGATTGGTATTTGTCAACGGTATTTATGCGCCGGATTTGTCAGCGGTGAATTTGCCGGACTTTTATGTAGGTAATTTATCCAATGCACCGGAAAAATATCAGGCGCGCATCGCCGAGGTTTTGAGCCAGCACAGACAACAAACTGAAGTATTTACTGCTTTAAATATCGCGGGTTTGCTAGATTCTGCGGTGGTGTTCGTGCCGGCCAATATGTCGATCGCCCTTCCGATTCATTTGCTGTTCCTGACCGCACCAGGGGCATCTCCCACGATGTGTCAGCCACACTGTGTGGTTATAGCAGAGCCTGGAAGCAATGTAACGCTAATTGAAGACTACGCCACTATTGGTAATATGGCGGCATTTACGAATGCTGTCACCGATGTGGTTGTCGGCGAAAATGCTGCGGTGAATCATGTTCGACTCCAACGGGAAGGTGGGGATGTTGTTCATATTGGCAAAAGTGCGATCGACCAATCTCGCAATAGCCGTTATACTTGTCATGCTATCAGCTTGGGTGGCAAAATATCCCGGCACAATTTAGAAGTCTTTCAGCAAGGCGAAGCCACTGAAACAACTCTAAATGGTTTAACCGTAGCCTTTGGCGAACAAATATCCGACACTCACAGCTTGATTAATTTCAATCATCCCCACGGTACAAGCCGTCAACTGCACAAGTGCATTATCGGTAACAGAGCTCGTGCTGTATTTAACGGCAAAGTTTTTGTTCACAAAGCCGCACAATTGACAGACGCGGGACAGTTGAGCCGGAATTTGTTGCTGTCATCAAGAGCCCGCGTAGACACTAAACCGCAGTTGGAAATTGTGGCCGACAACGTGAAATGTTCCCACGGTGCAACAGTCAGCCAATTAGAAGACGATGAACTTTTCTACTTGCAAAGTCGCGGTTTAGATTTAGAGAGAAGCCGCTATTTGCTAATCGATGCTTTTGCGGCAGAAATTTTGGATAAATTGCCAATTCTGGGAGTAGCAAAAATGCTTTCTACCTGCGTGGCTATCCAAAATTAACTCATATTTGAACAGCCTGTAGGGGCGGGTTTCACGAATAATCATTGCTTAAAACCAACAATCTCATCAACCCGCCCCCACCCAACGACAAATCACTTCTAAAAAATATGACACTTATTCAAGAAAAAACCTTAGCCTCAAAAGTTCGCGGTGACTTCCCAATTCTGAATGAAAAAGTCAACGGTAAACCGCTAGTGTATCTCGACAATGCAGCTACTTCTCAAAAACCTTTAGCTGTACTCAATGCTTGGCGAGAATATTATGAAAAATACAATTCTAATGTTCACCGGGGTGCCCACACTCTCAGTGGAAAAGCCACAGATGCTTACGAAGGCGCTAGAGATAAAGTGGCTGCTTTTATCAATGCAGTTTCCCGCCAAGAAATTGTCTACACTCGCAATGCTACCGAAGCGATTAATTTAGTTGCTTACTCTTGGGGTTTGAACAATCTGCAAGCGGGAGATGAGATTATCCTGTCAGTAATGGAACACCATAGCAATCTCGTTCCTTGGCAAATGATTGCTCAAAAAACGGGTGCGGTGCTGAAGTTTGTGGAGTTAACGAAGACTCAGGAGTTTGATTTAGAGCAGTTCAAAATGCTGATTTCCGACAAAACTAAGTTGGTGTCAATCGTTCACGTTTCTAATACTTTGGGCTGCATCAATCCAGTTAAACAAATCTGCGAAATTGCCCACACTTATGGCGCAAAAGTTTTAATTGATGCTTGCCAAAGTGTGCCACATATGGTAATAGATGTGCA
Source organism: Microcoleus sp. (assembly GCF_041354475.1). Classification (NCBI taxonomy): domain Bacteria; kingdom Bacillati; phylum Cyanobacteriota; class Cyanophyceae; order Oscillatoriales; family Microcoleaceae; genus Microcoleus; species Microcoleus sp. Next base: position 10,681 of record NZ_JBGJZU010000086.1, on the reverse strand, counting down.
GGCAATGGATTGCGATTGGTTGGTTGCTTCCGGGCACAAAATGTGCGCTCCCACTGGCATCGGTTTTCTGTATGGAAAATTGGATTTACTCAGAGAAATGCCTCCGTTTTTCGGCGGTGGCGAGATGATTGCTGAGGTGTTTCTCGAATATTCCACCTATGCCGATTTGCCGCACAAGTTTGAAGCGGGGACACCTGCCATCGGAGAGGCGATCGCCCTTGGTGCCGCGATCGACTATCTTAGTAACATTGGCATGGATAAGATTCATGCTTGCGAAGCAGAATTAACGGCTTATTTGTTCCAACAATTGCGCCAAATTCCACAGATTAAAATCTACGGGCCGCAACCAGACAGCAACGGTGAAGGTAGGGCTGCATTAGCGGCATTTAGCGCCGGAGAAATTCACCCTCAAGACTTGGCTACCATGTTGGACGAGGAGGGAATCGCAATTCGATCGGGGCATCACTGCACGCAAGCTTTGCACCGCTATTTGAACCTTTCATCGACGGCGCGGGCGAGTTTGTATTTTTACAATACTTATGAGGAGATTGATGTGTTTGTGAAAGCGTTGAAAGAGACGATCGCCTTTTTTGGTGAGATTATGGGATAAGTTGGTTGCTCAGGACTTATGCACAGATTTTATTTGTAGGGTGGGTACTCCGTCCGCTTTGCTCTGCCCACCTTAACTCTAGAGATAGTGTAAAAATTCGATTCTTTCGTCAGTCCTGAATCTATTTTTTGAGGTAGTATATTTAATTAGATGTTATCTAACTTACAGGGTTAGCTATGAAACCTTCAGAACCAGAATCAGTACCGTCCATCTTCTTTGATGAAACCTATCGCGATAACTCCGATCCTTGGGCGTATACGTCTAGCTTTTATGAAACCAGTAAATTCAGAACAACTATCAGGTCTTTGCCAAAAGTCAGATTCAAAAATGCTTTTGAAATCGGATGTGCCATCGGTGTACTTACAGAAAAACTAGCTCCAAAATGTGACAGACTACTGTCAGTAGATTATTCCGAATTAGGATTAGAAGAAGCCCGAAAACGCTGTAAAAACCTCCCACAGGTGCGGTTTGAGCAGATGCAAATACCCCAACAGTTCCCTACTGAGCAATTCGATTTCATTTTATTCTCAGAAGTGGGCTATTATTTGACGAAAGAAGACCTTCAAAAAACCCAGGAAAAAATTATTAATCAATTACTTCCCGGCGGTTATCTTTTGATGGTTCACTTTAGGTATCCAGTAGAAAGCTTCATCTTGAATGGTGACATAGTTCACGATACTTTTGTCGAAAATTATGCATCATCTTTGAAGCACCTAGGCGACCCGCGCCAAAATTTTTTGATGCTAGATTTAGCGCGTCATCACAAACGCTATCGGATGGATTTGTTTCAGCGTTTGTAAGTCTCATCAGCAGATAAATTGCATCTGGGTGTATCGACTATTAACGGTCGATCGCCCTTTTTTCATGCGCTAGGAATTATTTAACCGCAGAGAACACTCTTGACACAGAGGGAGAAAATAGAGCGCTGATTACAGGTTTTGATATAATTCAAAAATCCCATGCAGGATATTGGGTACTTTCTGGTATTATATTTAAATAATATTTAACAGAGAGAGGTTAGTGATGGAACCTTCACAACAGCAATCAACACCACCCAGCATCTTCGATGAAACCTTCCGTGAAAATCCTGATCCATGGGGGTACACGACTAATTTTAATGAAATCAGTAAATTCCGAGCCACAATCAGAGCTTTGCCTAAAGTCCAGTTCAAAAATGCTTTTGAAATTGCGTGTGCTATCGGTGTGCTTACAGAAAAACTAGCTCCAAAGTGTGACAGACTACTGTCAGTAGATTATTCAGAATTAGGATTAGTGGAAGCACGGAAACGCTGTAGCCATCTCCCCCAGGTGCGGTTCGAGCAGATGCAGATACCCCAACAGTTCCCTACTGAGAATTTCGATTTAATTTTATTCTCAGAAGTTGGCTTTTTTTTGACGATGGAAGATTTGCTGGAAACTAAACAAAAAATTATTGACCACTTACTTCCGGGCGGATATCTGTTGATGGTTCATTATCGAGGTACAGCGGGCGATTATTTTATCCTGGATGGAGAGACGATTCACAATACTTTTGTCGAAAATTCTGCCTCATCTTTGAAACACCTAGGCGATCCACGCAAAAAGTTTTTGATGCTAGATTTAGCGCGTCATCACAAACGCTATCGGATGGATTTGTTTCAGCGTTTGTAAGTCTCATCAGCAGATAAATTGCATCTGGGTGTATCGACTATTAACGGTCGATCGCCCTTTTTAATTGGCTTTCATTGTGGCACTGGCATCGGGGATGCCAGAAAATAGTCGTTTCCAAACCGTGAATTAAAGCTATCCGAAAGGGAAATTTTCAACTAAAATTCCCGAATTTCAGGATGAATAAATTCATAACCCGCTTCCTTAATCTTGAGATTAGACACCCTCGCATTATAAGGACGGACGCTAGGGCTTCCATCCCAAGTAACTTGAGGCAAATTATTAGCTTCAAAAATGCGATCGAGCAATTGACTACTCGATAGCGACACATCTCCGACTAAATTACAAACTCCCTGCAATCGCTGTTCCAAAGCAAAAATTAATCCCCCAACAATATCATCAAGATGTACCCAATTAGTAGCATCTTCTCCTCGACCAGGACGAGTAGTGCCGGCCCAACGTCCAAAGATTTTCACCAATTCTCGTCCAGGTCCATAAATTCCACCCAATCGGAGAATGCAAACTTTGAGATTTGGACTTGATGCTGTTAATAAAACTCGTTCTGTTTCTGCGAGAATTTCACTATTTCGATTAGCGGGTGCGACTGGTGACTCTTCATTGACTACTGCACCTTGGCGATCGCCATACACTGAATAAGTCCCTGTATAAATCACCTGCTTGACTGTGGGGTTCTCCTTTAAAACTGATACCAAAGTAGTTGCTGTATCTAAGTAACTTTCCTGATAAGCATCAGGATTGGGAGCGCCTACACATAGCATAACAGCATCTTGGTCTTGCAATAAAGCAGCGATCGCCTCTTTGTCATTTCCTTTAAGCACAGCCACTCGGTGGACAATTGCCTCCAACTGGGCCACTCGTTCCCTGGTGGTGGTAGTCGCAGTCACGGTATAATCAGACTTGGTGCGTAAATTTTTAGCTACCGTTGTACCAACATACCCACAACCGACGATCGCAACTTTCATCAAAAATTCTCCTTGGTTTCATCCTCTCTCAAATTATTACCGGTTTCGACGATATTTTTGCTGTCAGTTTTGTGGTAAAATGTCAAGTGTCGCGATCGACTGGATTAGCATCATGTCTGAAAAAAATATTTTTGCCACATCCTCAGAAAGTGAACTTTTAGCTTTTTATGGAGCTTTATTTGCCATCGCAGCCGCAGATGGTTCCGTGGATATTGACGAACTAAATCTACTATTTAAAACCATAAATTTAGACCAATTTTCTGAATCAGCCAAGACTCAAATTCAATCCTACATAGCTAGTCCCCCCGCCCTCAAAGACTGTTTGGGAACTCTCGCCACCTCTGCTGATACACTCCGTTTGGGAATCATGTATTTTGCCGTCAGCATTGCTTGGGCAAATAATAGCATTCATCCGAAAGAAAGTGAAGCGATCGCCTTTGCCCAAACACAACTAAGAATTTCGGACGAGCAAATTCAAGCTATGCAAGAGTCCATCGCAGATTTCCAAAAAATTAGGGAAGTGGCACCGCATCCAACTCAAGCATCGGCATCTTTCAAGTCAGGTGTTTCCCGACTCAAAACTGCTGGCATTCCTCTAGATTTAATCGATCCCAAATTAACTGCCACAAACATGAGCAATGCCAAAATTAATTACTCCGATGAAACCTTTTGGGCCAAACTGAAAAAATTTGCTTTAACCGCCGGCAAAGAAGTAGTTGAAAAAGCTTTGATACTATACTACACTGCCCAGAATCCCAACGTTCCTGGTTGGGCAAAAGGCGTGGTAATTGGAGCTTTGACTTATTTTATATCTCCGGTCGATGCCATTCCCGATGTATTAGTTGGCATCGGATTTACCGATGATTTGGGAGTATTATTAGCAGCGATCGCTACTGTTTCCGTATATATTAATGCTGATACCAAACAACAAGCTAAACAGAAAATGAAAGATTGGTTTGGCACATAATATTAAGTCTGGTTAATCAACTCCCATTAAATTGGTTGGTAGTGAGGACTTTAGTCATCAAGAACCTAAAGTTATCAATGGGAATCAAGTCCTCACTAGGGATTTAATGAGTCTAGCGAATCACTCTTTAAGAGGTTTGCCTTCTCGATTCACAATCCGGCTTTCACCATCTGATGCCGTCACATTTTCATAAACGCCTTCATCCCGCTTGACGTACTTGCTGAAGCCCTGATTTTTATATTCCGTGTCGGAAGTGGGCTTCATCAACCTCGGAGCACTCAGCAATCGGCGCACCGTCGCATCTGCGGGCGTGTCTCCAAGTTCACACTTAGCCAACTCACACAATTGACCCCAAGTCGAAACTTCCAGGCTCATACTGTGCCAAACTTCTAGCTGCTGGTTGTTGCTGGAACAGAAATAATCGTATACAGGCATAGCAAAAATCTCGATCGCAACTACTAAAATTATTAATTGCACACTTGTTTCGACTATTTTAGCTGAAAATCACTCTAAATTCAACTGAAATAAGTAAAATTTACTATTTTAAATAGTCGTTGACAAACTGCCATCAGCTATATAATTAACCCTGTGCAGTTGGTGGAGATCGTGATGGAGACAATGCTCTTTCCCGATCCTAACCCGATCGCCGTAGCAGTTTGCACAACTATAGCTCGATCGACGGCTAGCAAATGACCCGAAACCTGGCTTAATGCCGTCACAGGATCGATGGTAATTTTCTGACAGCACAAAAATCACTGACCATAACTTTCAATTTTATTTATGTACTCACAACCGAGGATTTACGGATGAGCGATTTCAAAGTTACACCAGAAGTAGAGCTAAAAACAGCTCAAATGTTAGAGCGATATCAACTGCAAGACGAGGCAATTTTACGACGTTGGGCCAAACTGCATGGCATCAATAGCACTCGCGGTTTCTTCTATCCCAGCGAAGTAGACTTGATCGATCATGCCCACCATCACATTTACAATTTGGGAATGAGTATTGCTGACTATCAAAGTCTTTTAGACCGCCGTCGCGATTGTTCTCAAACCGCTGGAGACCAGAACCAAACAGTGGATAGTCAAGTAGCGAATGAAGCTTATGATGCTATAGAAATGTTGACCGAACAGTATTCTGAAGCTGTTGATTTAATGGGAGAACGCATAGCCGATCATTTCATTGACGAACTAGATTTATCTGTGATGAGACACCTTTCTCAAAAAGTGAAAGACCGCCGTGCACTCAACGGTCAAAACCCCAAGCCGAACCGTTTTCTGCAAGTAATAAAAGCAGTGCTACAACCTAGCAGTGGCAATACGCTTTTGGTCCCCAAAAAAAGTGACGACCCTAGTTTAGAATTAGAACATCACCACCGACTCGGCTAAGGGAAAAACCTAAAAAAAAACACCAAAAACCCCGACTTTTGAGAGAAGTCGGGTAGTTTTACCAGCAGGAATAAGGAACAAAGAAGCAGCAAGATGGCAGAAAAATAAGGAAGAAAATTAAGGGTTTTAGCTATTAAAAACTTCCTCACCGCCTGGGCATTTTTTATAATAAAAAATAAATTTATGACTACAGAGGGATTTGTTCTCTGCCGAAATCAGAGACAATAATAAGTCGATCGCACCAGTCCAACTCGCTGAATATAGAGAAATGATTAAATCATGGATGGTAATTGGAATTGTTGTTTTGCTCGTAGGATTAGCTTCTAACTTAATCGCCCCCAGCGATATTAAGTGGTTCAATCGACTGCAACGTCCCAGATGGTTAGTATTTGAAAAAGCAATTCCGTTAATTTGGACGGTAATTTTTATTTGTGGAGCTTGGTCAGCAGTGATTGTTTGGGAAAAATCACCAGGGACTCAGGAGACTTGGTGGCGAATGGCTTTGTACCTGCTTTTAGAAATAGTTACTATGTCTTACACCTCGGTGATGTGCAAACTTCGTAGCCTGAAAGTCGGCACTATTATTGGCGGGACAGGCGCGATTTTAAGCGTCATGCTGGCTTTAAGCGTGTTGCAAGTTTCTGAACCAGCGGCCCTGTTACTATTGCCTTATATACTTTGGAGTCCGATCGGCACTTATACCACTTGGGCAATGATAGAGCTGAATCCAGCGGATGTTTAAGATCAAATCCGGTAGCATCATCCTGTATTCATCTCTCTTCTCTCCCTCTGTGTTCTCTGCGCCCTCTGTGGTTAAATCACCTGACGATGCCACCTTAAAACCGATTTGGAGGCCGAGACGGCTCACTTTCCGGCGGAACAGGAGGCTCAGATTCAGCAACCGGAGCATTGAGCGACTGTTGCCAAACTTGGATTTGCGATCGCGCCTCATCAAAAGACCGAGTACCCGCAGGAATTTTCTTCAAAATAGCGATCGCCCCAGCCAAATCCGACGACGACTGTTCCATCCCCATCGCCAAAATCCGCTGACTCCACTCCTCAATCGCCTGAGTCGCTTGCGATCGCAGAGAACTCCCTTCCGGCACCTGACGAGCCAGGGAAATCGCCGTTTCCAAAGCATCAGGAGTCCCAGCTTGAGCCGCCTGACGAGCACTCTCCAACCCTTGCTGGCTTTGAGCCTGAACATCCCAAGTCCGAATGTTCGATCGAGCTTGCTCGTACAGCACCCGTCCCGGTCGAATCCGCCTCGCCATCTCAATAGCCTCCGTCAAATAGCCCTTGGCCGCTAGCTGCTGAGCTCTGTCCAAAAACGGCTGGTCAACCAGTCGCTGTCTCCTGTCAATCCAAGCTTGAATTTTAGTCTGAGCTTCCCCATACAGAGCTCTACCTTGACCGATCCTCCTAGCTTGAGCAACGGCAGCTTCCAGAGCATTTGGATCGCCTGTATTCGCCAATTCATTAGCCTTTTGCAGAAACGGACTGTCTTCGATCTGCTCCATTTGACGGCTGAAGCGACTAATTAGGGCGCGGGCTTCCCCAGAACGAGGATTGGCTTCGGGAACTGTTTGCAATTGGGCGATCGCAGCCTTTAAATCCTTCACCCCTCCCGGTGCCGCCAGCCGAGAGGCCAAATCCAAAGTTTTCACATCAGCTATTTCCTGTTGCCAACGGGTGACTAAATCTTGAGCTTTTTTGTATAAAGGACGGCTCGAATTCAAATTTTTAGCCATCGCCACAGCCTTCGACAAACCATCAACATTACCTGTCAAAGCTTGACCAGTAGCATTAGCCAACTCATTAAAATCTTTGACTTGTTCCTGTAAACTGCCACCGTCAGGAATCTTATTGGCGATCGCGATCGCCTGCTGCCAATCACCTGATTCCAAACGCTTTTGAGCCTGAGCGAAAATTTTCTGACTCAACTCCCCGATTAGCTTATTTGCAGCTTGATACAAATAACTCTTTTGGTCAATTCCCTGAGCCAGCTTAATCGCCGTCACCAGGTTATCCACTCCTCCATCCTCCGCTTTATTTCGGGCTTTAATTAACTTATTGCCCTCAGCTTTAGTCGCCTGAATTGCCTGAGTTATTTCCTCATATTTAGTGGACTCCCAGAAAGTATTCCCAGTATCCAATAACAAAGTTGCTTCACGGAAAGCTAGAACCCACTCTTCCTTACGCAAGTGGTTTTCTGCCGTGCGGTAAATTTTTTCTGCATCGTTCCAACTAGACTGCCACTTTTCAATCTGCTTTTCCACCATGGGATAAGCGGGAACATTTTGAGGGACTTTACGGGCGATCGCGATCGCCTCCGCCAGTTGTCCTTCTTGAAAATTCACATTTCCCAGCCTGAGAATATCCTCCGCCCACCGATCGATTTGACCGTTAATTCTCGGCCGCATCGGGTGATCCTGTGGCAAAGCATTCACTAATTCGATCGCCCTGAGCAAATCATCCGCCGTCCGTTTGCTAGCAGCTTCTTGAGCACAAAAAAAGCGATCGTTAGCCGAAGCCGTCGGCCAAAAAATCTTCGAGCAATTGGACTGAGAAGTCAGGTTGAACAAAGATGCAATTGCCACAAACCCCATACCCACCGACAGCATCAAACTTACCGCCAGCCAAAATTGCCACTTCTTCGACCACCGCAGCCACCAAGGATTGTTTTCTTCCGGTGGCTGGGAATATTCCCCCGACGAACTCGGCGGTAATGCCGGATGCTCTGCTGGCATTTTGCCCGAAGTCAACATATCGCGGAGTTCTTTTAGTCTCTCAGCGCGGTTTTTCCGTGCGGGAACACGCACTAACGATGAAGTATCTGGTGTTGGTTCCAAGGATTTTGATGCAGACCAATGGCCTGGTGTTTTGGGATCTTGACTCATAGAAGCTAATCTAGCCGACTGATTTATAGCTGGTAAAAGTATAGTCATTTATTGCATGACTAGGGAGGCGTTAAGTCCCTCCCCCTTCCCTTTCACTTTGAGCGGATCGACCCGCCTCGGCTGAACTACGCCCACGACCTATCAAGAGTGCGGAACGCATTTGGGATTGCTTTTCTGAGGATATTGTACGCTGCATTCACATCGGAATTAATTAGCTGACCAGTCGATGTTTTGTACAAACCCCGCTTAATCCGCCCCCCTGTAAACACAGGCTCTTTTTCGGTTTTTCCATAAACAGGAATTGGGTCTAAACCTAAAAAACTGGAGCGGGATGTGTAGGATTCTTCCTGCACAATTACTGTGATTCCCGCCAGCCGAGCTTTGTACTCCAACATTTCAATTAATCGAGAGTGAGGAATACTAACAAAGTTTTGATTGTTTTTCTTCCCTAACTCGATATCTTTGTACTTTGGCAATTTTGGGCGACCCGTGAATTTTGAAGAATCAACTTTGTAAGCTTTAACGGCTTCAAAAAACGATTTCCAATTCTTGTCTAGCACCATCAAGATTTGCTGACTTACTTTAGCTGGCATTGCCTTATATGCTTCGTGAGACTTCATCAATCGGTTCATTTCGTTATAACTGACATAACCCCAACCATAAATAAAGCTCTGACGAATGACGTAATTGGCGGCATTGTAGAGGTTTTTGGACTTGAAAGCTAGTTCGTCAATTTGGGCGAAACGGTGTTCCGTTGATTTAATGATGTGCCTCTGTGTTAGTTGCATTTGAGACTTACGTTTTTTGGGCTATGCGTATTCCTTGTTCAACACTCACAACAATATAATACCATTATTGTTTATAATTGCTTATAAACTCAATGAAGTTTTACAATACTAGGCAGAAGACTACCCACAGTCAACATTGTGGAAGCATCCGGCGATCGATAAATTGGCAATGGGCAATTAGTCAACAGCCAAAGCCTCATTCCTGCCCATTGCCAATTACACATTATTGCCCTAAGAGCCGGACTGCGATCGCAAATCCCCAATCAATTCAGCCAATTGATCGCTGCTAGCCTTGTACACCTCATTACAGAAATGGCAAGTAGCCTCCGCCCCGTCATCTTTTTCAATCATGTCTTGAAGTTCCGCCTCGCCCAGCATTTTTAAGGCTCCCAAAACTCGATCGAACGAACAGCCACATTGAAAGCGGACCATTTGAGTTTCCGGGAAAATTTCCAGCCCCATATCTCCCAGTAGCTGTTCCAGAATCTCGTGCAAAGTTTTACCCGATCGCAATAGTGGCGTAAAGCCAGAAAGATCTGCCACTCGCGACTCCAGAGTAGCAATCAGTGCTTCATCCCTCGCCGCCTTCGGCAGAACTTGCAGCAACACACCCCCAGAGGCTTGGACCCCATCTGCCCCAACAAACACCCCCAAAACCAAAGCCGAAGGAGTCTGCTCAGAAGTTGCCAAGTAGTGAGTCAGATCGTCACCAATTTCGCCGGAAACCAACTCCACCGTACTAGAGTAAGGGTAGCCAAATCCAACATCCCGGACCACATACAAATAGCCATTACCTATGGCCCCACCCACATCAAGTTTGCCTTTAGCATTGGGCGGTAGTTCCACCTCTGGATTTTCCACATAACCCCGAACCGTACCATCGAGTCCCGCATCGATCAGCAATCCGCCCAGAGGCCCATCTCCTTTGATCCGAATATTAACCCTAGATTCAGGCCGCTTCATGCTAGAAACCAGTAACAGTCCCGCAGACATCGTGCGGCCAAGGGCTGCCGTCGCCACGTAGGAAAGTTTGTGCCGCTGTCTGGCTTCTTCAGTCAGGCGGGTAGTGATGACGGCTACAGCGCGAATTCCGCCGTCTGCTGCTGTAGCGCGAATTAATTGATCTGCCATGAAAAACCCTACTTTTGCCTTTTGATCACTGCTTCAATCATTTTAGGAGTTCCTTCCGGTTGGCGTAGCAGGTCATTTAGTTTTGGTAGCAGACTTGTCCCCGATCGCGCTATTTAATTTTTTTCACTCTCAAATCAATATTTTTAGCTAAACAGACGGGAATCCCCACACTATACCGCCTCGGTTAGTGTGGGATGAAAGGCGTGTGAGGCGAGGATTCCGCCCACTTGCAATCTAACAATCAAAGATGTTAGCAGTAAGCGGGCG
>NZ_JBGJZU010000085.1:0-26383 GCF_041354475.1 Microcoleus sp. | reverse complement strand
AGCCTCTATCCTGTGATGCCAGCAGGTATGCCAAAAAGAATGACCACTTTTGAGGTGCCAAGGTTTTCTTTTGTATGCTGAGTCCACGTTTGTCCAATTAATTGGCGATTAGAGGCGTAGCGATCGCAATTTTAGATACCATGCTCAAAGATATTTCTGAAGAGTGTGTCATATTTGGATTCTCTCCAGATGTCAGAGAAAATCTGAATTGAAAGTATCAAGATGTTAAAGTAAACATTGATAAAGCAACCTCAACTAGGGTTATGTGGCTTCTGTGAGTTATTGCCTCAATCCCAAATGCCCGAATCCCTCCGATCCTGCCAATGCTGGTAAGTCCGCGTGTCTTCACTGCGGTTCAGAACTTTTGTTGCAAGGTAGATATCGCTTGGTCGCCCCTCTCGGAGGCGGGGGTTTTGGTAAAACTTTTGAAGTGGACGACAACGGCACCCGAAAAGTGCTCAAAGTCCTCCTCAAAGAACATCCCAAAGCTGTAGAACTTTTTAAGCAAGAAGCCGACGTATTGGTCAGGCTGAGACATCCGGGCATTCCGAAAGTAGACCGCGACGGTTATTTTATATTTTCCCCGGCTAACACCACGGAGTCTTTTCACTGTCTGATCATGGAGAAAATTGCCGGTGCTAATTTGCAGGACTGGCTGAAACATAGGGGTCGCCCGATTACTCAAGAACTGGCTGTTAATTGGTTGAAACAACTGTCGGAAATTTTAGATCTGGTTCACAGACTGAATTATTTTCACAGGGACATCAAGCCGCACAATATTATGTGCAAGCCAAACGGTCAGTTGGTGCTGATTGACTTCGGGACTGCTAGGGAAGTGTCGGCGACTTATTTCGCCAAAGTGGGTCAGGGCGGAAATGTGACAGGTATTGTTTCTCCTGGTTACACACCGCCGGAACAAACCAATGGTAAGGCCGTTCCCCAGTCAGATTTTTTTGCTCTGGGACGCACTTTTGTTTATTTACTGACGGGGAAACCACCGACGGCTTTTCCTGAGAATCCACGCACGGGTAAATTGATGTGGCGCAAAGGGGCTCCTCAAGTTTCCGATGCTGTGGCGAATGTGATTGACTATTTGATGGCGCCTTTTCCGGGAAATCGACCTCAAAGTCCACAGGTTGTTTTACAGTGCTTGGAAGAAATTAATCTGGATGAGGGGGAGCCTGAGTTGCCAACTCAGTTACCGACGACTGGTCAAACTAAAATTCGGGCGAATCCTGGCGTGTCTGGGATGACTAAGCAGAGTTCGGGAAATCGGCTCAGACCGCTGAACTCTGGCTTGAAGAAGTCTGGTTCAGACAGGTTTGAGTGGAAAAACAAGTTGCTGGCTGGCGCTGCTGTGTTACTGGTGGCTGTGGGCGGGTCTCAAATTTACGGTTCCCTGCGTTATAAGGTATTTCCGGCAAATCCCATGTGGCTGCTTTCTAGTTTGCCTAGCAGTCAGTTTTTGGAAAATAGTTTGGATAATGTCGGGAGTGTAAATAACATCGCCCTTTCTGCGGATGGTAAAACTTTGGTCAGTGCCAGTTTTGGCACGATTAGAATTTGGAATCTGACGACGGGAGAGGTGGTGAAGACGCTCAATCAAGTGCATTCTAAAAAATCGGTGAATGCTCTGGCAGTGAGTCCCAATGGCGAAATTTTAGCTAGTGGTGGCGACGATAATAATGTGATTTTGTGGGATTTAAAAAACGGTCGGCGGATGCTGACAATTCCCGCTCACAGCCGCGGGGTGAATGCGATCGCTTTCAGCCGAGACGGTCAGACTATGGCTAGTGCTAGTGATGATAAAACTGTTCGCTTGTGGAATGTCAGAACGGGAAGTAAGTTGTTGACTTTGATGGGTCACGGGGGAGGAGTAAATGCGATCGCCTTTAGCCCAGACGGTCAAACTTTGGCTAGTGGCAGCGAAGACAAGACTGTACGTTTGTGGAATGTCAAAAGCGGAGATGTCAGAAGAATTCTCGCCGGTCATGGGCGGGCTGTGAATGCGGTGGCTTTTAGCCCCAATGGGCAAGTTGTGGCTAGTGGTAGCAGTGACAATACTATCCGTTTGTGGAACGCACAAAATGGCAAACGGACTCGCACGCTGGAAGGGCATGGAAGTTGGGTCAGGGCGATCGCTTTTAGCCCGGATAACCGCTCTTTAATCAGTGGTGGTGCGGATATTATAGTTTGGGATGTCAAGACCGGACAAGAAAGAAGCACTCTTTCTGGTCACAGTCAGTTTGTGAATTCTATTGCGATTAGTAAAAATAGCAAAAACTTAGTCAGTGGTAGTCCCGATCGCACGATTAAGATTTGGCGAATTCCTTAGAACGAGATTACGAAACAATTCCGCGCCCATTTTTCGCAAATTCATCAACAGTTTGCTGTGACAATTCATGAAGGGCGATCGCCTGCAATACATCCAAAGGCAATGTCAAATGATGTGCTCCAGCTAATAAAGTCTGCACCGCTTCTTCCGGCGATTTAATGCTAGCTGCTAAAATTTCAGTATTAGTTTTTTTCAAGACATTTGCCATATCCCTGACTAGGGCAAAACCGTCTCCCAAAAGTCTGGTGGCGCGATTCACATAGGCGATCGCATATTTTGCCCCAGCTTCTGCTGACACAACTGCTTGGGAGGGGCTGTAAATAGCTGTAACCGCGCAAGGAATTTCCGGTGATAGGTGTGCTACTGCTTGGAAACCGGGGATGGTGGCGGGAATTTTTAAGACTGTTTGCTGTCCAATTAATTCAAAAGCTGCTTTTCCTTCTGCTACCATCCCATCAAAATCAGATGCTGTTAGCTGATAATACAATTCCCCTGGAATGATTTGTGCCAGTTCTTGTAGCGTCACTGCTGGAGAGAAATTGCTTTTTGCCAAAAGTGTAGGATTGGTAGTAATTCCCCCTACCCATCCCCACTGACTCGCTAACTGGGCTTCTGTTATAATTGCGGTATCCACATAAATTGCCATTTGTTCTACACCTTAAATTTACTACTTTACAGAGACGGAGTTTCAGTTCGATCGTAAATTGCCTAAAATTATCTGGGAATTGTATTCCTAGGGTTTTAGCATACCAGCTTTTCGAGCATATTACCATTAGGTAATCATCACACTTTAGTAATTTTAGTCACATATAGCAATCCTTGCAGGAGTCGTAAATTTTTCACCCCACCCCAACCCTCCCCGAAGCCGCGGGGAGGGAGTAAGAAATTCACAAATGATTTAGGATTGGTATAGCTAAATAAAATAATGGAAATTGGGAAATTGTGATTTTTTTGAAATTAAATGATATGGCAAAATGCCGGATACACATAGTCAGCATTTGTAGTAGGGCTTAGGTATCGAATAAGTCAAGGAAGTGAGTCAAAATGAGCCACAAACAGAATCAGCCTCCATTGGGACTAGGAACATCTGATGCGGACTGGGAACAATCAATAGTAACTGCGGAAGAATTGCCTGTCAATGTGAAATCTAAAACTGCGTCCCAAGTATTTGGGAGTCACGGTGAAGACCGTTTAAAGGCTCTAGCCCGCTTGATGATGGTCAGTTTCACTTGGTCGATGGCAGAACTGTCTCAACGCAAGTAAAATCAACATGGGTTGAGTAACTTATTCACATCGTGTAAATGCTTGAACAACTGCCAAATTTTGAATTATTGGAGTCACTTTTGTGGCAACCAGATCGGGGTTATTTTTTACTAAATAGACATCTTGAAAGATTAGAGCGATCGGCTGAATATTTTAATTTTAATCTATCATTAGCAGAAGTCTACAAATCCTTACAAGCATTAACTATTAGCTTGGGAAATATTGAAAAAAAAGTAAGATTAACAGTATCTAGGGATGGTAGACTAACATTACAAGCTCAGACCCTAGAGCGTGGTAGTTTAAAAATTGGTGCATCTGTGGGAATTGCCAGGAAGCCGATCGATTCTCAAATCCCATTTTTGTACCATAAGACAACTTACCGCTTACCTTATACAATAGCTCTGGAGTCACAACCCGAATATCAGGATGTGTTGCTGTGGAACGAACAAGGAGAGATGACTGAATCAACGATCGCGAATGTGGCGATCGAAACTCCCACAGGCTTAATCACACCTCCTGTGGAGTGTGGTTTATTACCAGGGACTTTGAGAGCTCAACTGCTTGCCGAAGGAAAAATCACAGAACAGTCGATAACCTTAGAGGATTTGCGCCCTAGCGAGACTTTATTTCTGATGAACTCTGTTCGAGGCTGGATGAGGCTCAAAAAAGAGCCAAATCAAGATGTTTGGAAAGTCAATGGATTTGAAATTTAGGGATTTGAGATAATATCGAGAATTGGTAATAGGTAATAGGTAATAGGTAATAGGTAATTGGTAATTGGTAATTGGTAATGCCCTATGCCCTTCCCCCCCAGGGGGGGGGTCAGGGGGGGTTCCCCATGCTCCATTACCCATTACCCATTACACGCTCACCTCACCTAACTGAGAAAGGCTATAGTATATTAGAACGATAATTATGACATCAATAAAACCTTGGCATTGGCGAAAGCTTCCCCTAAATCAACGTAGTGGATCGGAGATTTTTCAGGCTTTATTTCTGATTGGTAAAACCGCAGACTCTACAGAATCTATCTCGGATTTACCGCATCAAGATATGGCGGTTCTACTAGAAAGTCCTGTGACATCTACGAGTAACTTGGCACGATATTCTATTTGTGCGGGTTCTCCCCGGATAATTGATGGTCAATCTCAACTATGGACACCGCCTGTAGGTGAAATTTTACCTTTTTTACGCAATATTCTCCACCATCAAAAGCAAAATTTAGAATTGAATGTGCCACCGTCGATTCCTTTTACTGGGGGTTGGTTGGGATGGCTGGGTTATGATTTAGCATGGGAAATTGAGCAACTACCTCAAATTAATACTGATCCGCTGCCTTTTCCGGTGAGTTGTTGGTATGAACCAGCATCTTTTGCTGTGTTAGATCACCAAGAGCAAAGTCTCTGGTTGGCGGCGAGTCAAAGTTCTCAGCTTGATGTGATGCAGCATCAATTAGAGCTAATAAAGCGAGAGATTGCACATAAAAAATTAGCTGAAAATTCTCAGGATAATGCTGCGAGTTGTAATTTACAATTATCTCAAAATGAATATGAAAAAATTGTAGAAAAAGCTCAAAAATATATTTATTCTGGTGATATTTTTCAAGCTAATTTATCTGTACGGTTTGAAGCTAGTACGGATTGTGATAGTTGGTCAATTTATCGGGCTTTGCACCAGATTAATCCTTCTCCTTTTGCGAGTTATTGGCAAACTCCTTGGGGTGATATTATTAGTTGTTCGCCGGAAAGACTGGTGCAATTATCAGGTAATAAAGTTGATACCAGACCGATCGCCGGAACGCGGGCGCGGGGTTTAACTTCTATTCAAGATGACCAGTTAGCACAGGATTTAGTGGAGAATGTTAAGGAAATTGCGGAACATATTATGCTTGTGGATTTAGAGCGTAATGATATCGGGAGAGTGTGTGAATGGGGGTCTGTACAAGTTAATGAGTTTCTGACGGTTGAGCGCTATAGTCATGTGATGCACCTGGTTAGTAATGTGATTGGTAAATTAAGAGTAGATTGTGATGCGATCGACTTAATTCGAGCAGTATTTCCGGGGGGTACGATTACGGGTTGTCCGAAGGTGCGTTGTCTGGAAATTATTGAAGAGTTGGAACCAGTGAAGCGTAGTTTGTTTTATGGTTCCTGTGGTTATTTGGACTGGCGGGGTAATTTGGATTTAAATATTTTGATTCGTACTCTTTTATATGCGAAAAAAAGTGATGGTAGTTCGGGGGGAATTGTTTGGGGACAGGTGGGTGCGGGTATTGTGGCTGATAGCGATCCTGAAAGGGAATGGCTGGAGTCGCTTCAGAAGGCGCAAGCTCAACTTAGTGCTTTGGGATTAGCAATTAGCAATTAGAGGGAGAGGGGATTCCGCCGTTCGATATTTTCGTAAAAAACCCGATTTCTGCCGATCGCACTAAGTTGAATAATTTTATCAGTTTTTGTTTCGGGTTTTGTTGATTATATACTCTCTGATTACTGGCAAGATTGTGAAGTGCGATCGCCCATTTTGCTTTACAGTTTCAACTAATGACCTGCGCCCTAAAGATTGGATGACTTTCAATAGTTCTGGCGGTGATAGTTGCAGTTTTTCTGGTATTTTTGAGATGTCGGCTGGTTCGGATGTACTTGCTAGCCAACCCATAACTTTTTGTTCTGATGCGGTTAGCCGATCGCACTGCTGCTCCAATAGTGATTCTAAGTCACCTAAGAATAGGGTATCATAGGATAGGAATTCGGAAACGCTGCCACCGAATAAGTCTTGAATCAATGTGGCAATTATATTTAACCAGGATGGATTGCCTCGGTAAAGGTCGATTAGTGCTGACCATTTCTCCGGTTCTCCTAAACCTTTTTCTCTGAATATTTCTTGTGCTTCCTGGCCTAAACCGTTGAGTTGCAGTGATTTGCAGGGGCGGTTTTCGCCTTCTAAGGTGGCGATTTCTCTGGGTTTTTCCCAACTCAGGAGGATTAAGCAACTGTTGTGGGATGACTCGGCTATTTGTTTGAAGAATGTGCCGTAATTTTCATAGCCTGGTTGGTAATTGCCTGCGAGTTGTCCGCTGCTGAAAATGGTTTGGATATCATCGAGGATAATCAGACAGCGGTGCGATCGTAAATAGTTGATTACCCCCCCCAGCCCCCCCTTGCTAAGGGGGGGAGAAAGAGACGGAGGCTTAATCTCTTCGCCCCCCCTTGATAAGGGGGGGTTGGGGGGGTTAGTTTCTTGCTGCTGGGAGAGGAATTTAATTAAGTCGGTTTGGAGTGAGGCCAGGGGTGGAGAGTTGCGGAGACTTCGCCAGATGATGTAGTCGAATTCGTGTTGAATTTGTGGGATTAGTTGGAGTGTCAGGGCGGTTTTGCCAATACCGGATAAGCCTAAGATGGTGATGAGACGGGTGCGGGCTAAAATCCAGTTTTCGAGGGTGGAAAGTTCGGATGTGCGGTTATAGAATAGGTTGGGTTCTGGTGCATCGCCTAAGTCTAAATGTATTTTAGGTTCGGAATTGCTTGTTTTTTCGTTAAATCTATCCTGGTCTTGCGGTTCAGGTTGTGAGATTTTTAGGGAGTGCAAAGTCTCAGCAGAGACGCTACCAATTTGTATATAGTCTTTCCCGAAACATGAGATATTAGAAAATCGCCAATTTTCTAATTTTTCTCTAAAATTTGCTTTAGATACTTGTTCCTCGCCTAATGCAACTGATAGAAGTTTCCATAATTTAAAGCCAACTTCTTTAATGTATTTCTCTGAACGGTTGTGATGCTGTGCAATTTCCTTATATTTTTGATTGTTCCAAGCGCCACGTAGTATAGCTTTTTGCAGACTATCTAAGTGTTTTCCCGTAGTAGTCAAAGCTAGATTGTCAGTAAATTTTAAGGCTTCTTCAACGTCCATTAGTCACGTAGATGCAAGGGTTTGACTTGATTGTAACCTAACTAAACATGACTTTTTCAAACTTGACCAACTAAATATTACTTTTTATGACCTAGTTGCAATTAAAAAAAACTACTAAACATGGCTTTATCTGGCTTGACAAGATTTGACACTTAGGGAATAATTTATACTTAAGACAGCAAAATATTATGCTCAGCGCTACTTGTATCTACCTGTTATGACACAGCAGAATATTCTGGAACTCGCTAAACAGGGAGATGCAAAGGCGATCGCGCTTCTGCTGAACCGCCAGCTACAACCCAAGGGCATCACCGCCGCAGCTTCCCTTAAGGATGGTTGTTTACAGGTGATGCTGGAATCGGCAGAAGCGCCTAGTCAGCAAGTCATGTCCGCGTGGGTGAGTAAGTCGCTCGCTGGCTTGGGTGCTGCATCCATTGAGAAAGTGAAGGTTTACGGGCGACAGACGGGCGCAAAAGTGCCGGCGTGGAGTCAAGAGTTTGAAGTGGCGGGGCAAAAATTGCCTGTTGCGAATGTAACACAGGGGCGGGCAAGTTCTAGTGAGAATACGGAGTCAAATCAGCTTAGTTTGAAGGAACGGGCTAAGCTTGGGGATGTGGAGGCGATCGCCAGTCTGTTAAATCTGCCGTTACAGAATAAGGGGATTAGTGCGACTGCGAGTTTGCAAGATGGTTGTTTACAGGTGATGCTGGAGGGCGATCTGGTTCCTGATGAGGAGGCTTCTATTAGGGTTGTTCGCAGGGAGTTGACGAATTTGAAGGCGGGGGCGATCGCTTCTGTGAAGGTTTACGGGCAGCAGGCGGGTGAGGATTTTCCGGCGTGGAATCGAGAGTTTGAGTTGGTGGCACGAGCAAGTCAATCGTCCCATAATCTAGGAGTGAATACTACAAATCAGCTTTCGGCTAATAATTCGTATGCAGAAACAACCCAGGAGCCATCCTTAATACAAATTCTTAATGAAACGTCAACAGAACTATTATCAGACAATCAATGGAATGCTGCATTTATAATCTTGAGTGTAATAGCATTCTTCATGCTTTTTGTGGATTTCACCTTGGCAGTTATTCTAGCTATTGCAGCAAGTATTGCTTATGTAAAGTATCAAAATACTCCAACTGGGAAAGCTGCTGCTGCTAAGCGACAGCTAGAAGCTTTACAAAAGGCTGAAGAAGCTTTACAAAAGGCTGAAGAAGCTGAACAGGAAAGGTTAAGGCAGGAAGAACAAAAAAGAATCTTGATCGAGGCGGCTCAATCGGAAGCTAAATTATTAACAACTAATCTTGCTCATACAGCCTTGGATGAATTTGGAAAAGTGAATGCTAGATTAAGCGTCGGTGTTAACTATGGAGATTTATCAGGTGTGATAGCTCCAGCTAAATTCGCAACTCAGAAGTTTGAAAAATCCAAGGATTACAAAGTTTGCCCATACTTAAGTGAGCTTATAAGTAAGAATATGTTATGTTATGAACTTTCTATGGAGTGCTTTCAATTGAAAGTAATGAAGAAACCTTTCAGCTCACAATTCAAAGCAATCATACAAACTGAATTCCCCGAAGTATATGACGTAGGTTCGGACTCATTTATTAATAAAGTTTGGCAAAAAGCTTACAGTTATTCTGATGAAATAGAAGCAATACTTGAATCATCAGACAATCTTAGTGGCTAGATGGTTTTTAAAGTTAAAAAATCAATTCCAATCCAAATATTGAATAAGTTAATACGATGACACAACCAAGATGGAACCCAAATATTCCCGACCAAGAAGTGCGGATGCGAAACAACCCTGGCAAACGGGGTGTCACTACTGGAAAAACCAGTGAATCCGCAGGTAGATTGTTAGTTTTAGTTAATTTTGGTCCTAACGAAAATACTTACAAACTCTATGACCAATTAGAACTCTGCGGACAGCCAGAAAGTATCAGAGATTTAATGGAAACAGGACGATTCGGAACTCCTGATGATTTGCGTCGCATTCTGACATTTCAAAAAGTCAAGGGAGAACTCACTAATATTTTATACAGTATGGAGTCGAGTAATACCGACTTCTATGCCTATCAATTCAAACCAGTTTTAAAATTCCTTGACTCACCCGTTGGGCGTTTATTAATTGCAGATGAAGTTGGATTAGGTAAAACAATAGAATCCATGTATATCTGGAAAGAATTACAGGCGCGAGAGGAAGCACGTCGTCTTTTAATTGTTTGCCCTGCCATGTTACGAGACAAGTGGGTGATTGACAGTAAAAATCGTTTTAATCTTGATGCAGAAGTAGTTGATGCTAAGAAGTTGCTAAAAACAACCCAGTCATTCCTACAGAGAGGAAATCCCCACTCATTTATCTATGTAACTAGCCTAGAAGGGTTACGGGTAAAAAACTGGGGTGAAGATGCCAGAGGCACGCGAGTAGAACTAGCACGGCTACTAGAATCACATCCAGCTAATGAGGAATTTAGCCTATTTGACTTAGTGATTATTGATGAAGCTCATTATCTTCGTAACCCAGGAACAGCTAATCACAAACTTGGGCAATTGTTGAGAGAGGCATCTGGACACTTAATTTTACTCACAGCCACACCCATTCAAATCCGCAGCACCAACCTTTACCAATTACTTAAACTCATTAGTCCTGAAGATTTTTTTGATTCAGCAACTTTTGAAAAAATGCTAGAGGCAAATAAACCTGTAGTTGATGCACTGCGGCTAATTTGGCGAACTTCTCCTGACCTTGAGGGTACACGCCAAGCAGTTGATGAAGCCCTAAAATCTGATTACTTCAGTAAAAGTTCAAGACTTAAACAGTTACGCACTGAATTAGATGCTGAGACTATCACCCCTGAAAAGCAAGTGAGATTAGGGGAAGTCTTAGAAAATTCTTCACTCTTTGGTCAGTTTATGACTAGGAGCCGCAAGCGAGAAGTGATGGAAAACAGAGCTCAACGGAGAGCTCAAACCTTAAGTGTGAAGTTTACCCCACAAGAAAAGCAGGTTTATGATTATATAACGCATAAAATTCGCCTCCAAGCTAGGGGACAAAAAGGGGTTTCAGTATTTAGACTAATTGCGCGTCAGCGACAAATGTCAAGCAGTATGGTAGCGGCACTGTCAGCATGGAACAATAAGGGAGTTCTGGATGATTTTTTAGTCACAGATGATGATGATGAAGAATTGCTATACGAAATTTTTGGAGATGAGTTAGAAGAGAACGACTTAAATCTGGACCGAATTTTTAATTCTTCCCATCCAAAATCTAAGAATATAGACTGTCCATTTCCCGAAGGGAAAGCAGAATTTGAGCAGTTTATCGAAGACTTGAAAAAAACTGATACCAAGTATCAAGAATTAATCAAGTTTTTCAGGAATGAAATTAGCGCTAACAAGGAGGAAAAGTTTGTTCTATTTGCCTTCTTTCGCGATACTCTAACATATCTGCAAAAGCGTCTTAAAGATGATGGAATTAATACCTGTCTGATTATGGGGGGGATAAAACGGGAAGAAAAGCAGGAAGTTTTAGAGAATTTTAAAAATAACAATACTCGCTCTGTATTGCTATCATCCGAGGTGGGGAGTGAAGGGATTGATTTGCAGTTTTGCCGATTTATCATTAATTATGATTTACCTTGGAACCCAATGCGAGTTGAACAACGAATAGGGAGATTGGATCGCCTTGGTCAAAAATCAGCGACTATTTGCATCGTTCATTTTAGCTTCAAAGATACAATTGAAGAGTACATTCTCGAAAAACTTTACGAACGGATTAAAATTTTTGAGGAAAGTATTGGAGACTTAGAAGATATCCTGGGGGAACGCACAGAACAGTTAATTATTGACCTCTTGAGTTCCGATCTCAGCGAGAAGGAGCTAGAAAAAAGAGCCGACGATAACATTCGGGCGATCGCTAGAGAAATAAATCAGCAGAGAAACCTAGAGAGTGAAGCGATGAATCTAGTGGCTTTCTCTGATTATATTCTCAGTAGGATTAATCAAGGTCGTGACCAAAGAAGATGGCTACATCCAGATGATATTAAAGCTTTTGTCAATGATTTTTTTAGGTTGCAATATCCGGGAACAGTAATTTCTCCTAATCCGAAGCAAGAGGGTTTGTTTGACATCAAGCTATCTGATGAAGCTAAACCTGACTTGAAACTGTTTTGCAATCAGCGCGGTGTTGAGAAAGGGACTCGTTTGCACAGTCAAACTGTTGCTTGTTTCTTCGATCCAAAGATTCCTGGTATTATGGGTAAGCCACATCATGAACTGCTCGCTCCCAGCCATCCTTTAATCCAGTGGATTCGGTATAAGTATGAGCCTGAATCACAAAATGAGGAAGGAGCGCAAACATTTCAACTTGTCTCTGCTTCCCGATTGAAAAGTCAAGATGTAGATGTAGGCTCAGGAGTGTATGTCTATGTTATTCATCTTTGGAAGTTGAAAGGATTACGGACAGAAACTCGTCTTGCTTACCAAGTAATGCGGTTATCAGATGGCTTGATTTTACCGGAAAATCAAGCAGAAAGCTTGGTAAATAAGGCTGCATTTACTGGAGAACAAAAACCTAATGCAATCAATCTAGTTGATGTCGATCGAGTCTTGAGTGCTTATGAAAAATGTGAGGAACATTTGCAAATAGCATTTACCGAGAATGAAGTTGCTTTTGAAGCTGAAAATCAAGACAAATGTGATGTGCAAGAAGGTAGTGCTAAAGCTTATGCTAAACGCAAGTGGCAAGAATATGAACAACGAATTGAAAACTTGAATAGTCAAGGTAAAACAGGTTTGATTCCTGCAATAGCAGGGTTGGTCGGAAAAAATACTCAACAATTGAATCTGACGCTCAAAAGAATCGAACAGAAACGTAAGATTACAACTTCTAATCCAGCATTATGTGCAGGCTTAATTTTTATGGAGGAATAAATTAATGGCTATCAACTTAAACTTGGGAATTGACTTCGGTACAAAATTTACAAAAGTTTGTGTACGGGATACCGATCGGGATCGCTCTTGGGTAATCACCTTTACTAATGGTAGCCCTAAGCTAGATGAAGCCCTACTTCCAACTAAGATCGGTATATGTAGGGACGGATCGTTATTAGCAGGTTTAACTGAGTCTGAATGGAAAACACAACCACAGACTCAAATAGATGTCGATTTTATAAAGATGCGGTTAGCTAATATTGACCTTGCCAAAGAAGGAGAGGGATATTCATTTTATTTTCTACCAAAATTTAATAAAATTGATTTGAATACGCCTGAAAATCTTGAAAATATCTCTGCTTATTATCTAAGCCGTGTTATTTTAAAGGCTAAGGCTTGGGTGCTAAACAATAATGCTGATTTAGTCAAGGGTCAAAAGATTAGCTGGAGTATCAATATCGGCGTTCCTGTTAAATACTTTAAGTCTAATGCTATTAACAGGTTCGGCGAAGTTTTATCCTGGGCTTACTTACTTAGTGAATCTCACCCTGAATCCTTGACATTTAATCAACTGAACGATTATGCAACCCTGCTCAAGAATGATGCTTCTAGCGGGAATACTCCTTGCGATGCTTGTTCAGAAATAGCTGCTGCTGTTTATTCTTATACTATTTCACGGCAAGCAGAACCAGGGATCTACATTTTCTTTGACGTTGGTAGTGGCACAATTGAGGGTGCATCTTTCCGGTTTTTCCGTGAAAATAATCAGCCAACAATTGAATTTTACACGGGAGAAGTAGAACCAATAGGTATGAATGCTTTAGCTAAACAAGTAAATATGAGAGTTGCTGACATCCCTGAATCTGAAATTGAACAACAACTGGTTAATAATAGTTATTTAATGTTGCAAAACATTGAGAGTTTATCCCAACAAATTGGACCGCAATCACCGAATGAGCATTATCATGTAGCTAACAGTTTTGATGTTGGATTCAATGGAAAAGTAACAACTGAATCCATTGAAAGAGCTTTGAGAAATCAGCCTTCAATTGAAAACCAAATGATACTTTACTTGATTTTACTAGGACAAAGACGAATCCACAGGCAAGTAGCTGAAGTAATAGTAACTTGCAAGGAAAAAAGCCCTGAGTATTTTAAGTATTCATCTAGTTTAATAGTTTTTTTGGGCGGTGGTGGCGGAAGATCTGAATTTTATCGACACACTATTGAGTCTACACACACTGCTTTCAATCATAAGTACGCAGGCATACCTGTCTATGATTTAAGGGATGTTCCATTTCCGGGTCAAGGTGGGACTGAAGCAGACGAATTTGACATGAGTGGTATTGAACACAGTCACTTCCATCGCTTTTCCATAGCCTATGGCTTGTCAATTCCAAAGTACCAAGTTAAAGTTACAGGCTTTCCGAGCCAATTTCCGATTCTACCGGAGCCACCACCTCAACCAACTACTCCTGAAAGTGGTAGGTATCCAGACGATCATTCATCTATGTAACTAAAAAGCGCGATCGCCCTTACATCCCAAATTGTCAAAAAGTGCGATCGCACTTTTCCCCTATACTTGTAAAAGTTTTCCATCTGAGATAAACTAGGAAATAGAAACCAAGCAACCTCCGAAGGAGGATAAAACAATGTCAGAAAGAGAACTATTGATTCGTGAGATTGCCCAAACACCCGATTCTTTAGTGACAGAACTTTTAAATTTCTTGCTATTCATTAAATCCAGAAAAACTCAAAATGATTTTCAAAACCCTAATTCAGAAAATTCCGATCTTCCATCTTTCTTGAATTTCATAGATCTAATTAATTCTGAAACACCAGCGGAAGAGAATGCACAGCTACCCATAGACTTATCAAAAAATCTAGATAGCTACTTGTATGGCTCACCCAAGGAAGAAGAATGAGAAAAGTTTTTGCTGATACAGGTTATTGGATTGCTTTACTCAATCCCGATGATGCTCTACATCAAAAAGCTCGAAATCTCACAATTTCTCTAAAAAATGTACTCATTATTACCAGTGAAATGGTATTTACTGAATTACTAAATGCCTTTTCAGGAAGGGGGGCTTTTTATAGACAAAAAGCCGTTAATTTTATCAATCACTCCTTTGATAATCCTGAAATTGAAGTAGTCAGTCAAACAAATGAACTCTTTAAAAACGCACTTGAGCTATATAATAGTATAATATTGTAGGGTGCGTCAGCCCTCAGCGTTTCCCTTGCCTCATAAGCAATCGAGCTGACGCACCCTACAGACCTTGAGCTATATAATAGCCGACTAGATCAAGCATGGAGTCATACAGATTGCACATCATTTCAAATTATGCAACAACAAAATATATTAGAAGCACTCGCCTATGATAAACATTTTGAACAAGCTGGATTTGTCGCTTTGTTGCGTATAATATTGTAGGGTGCGTCAGCCCTCAGCGTTTCCCTTGCCTCATAAGCAATCGAGCTGACGCACCCTACAGACCTGATATCTGATTTAAGTAATTATAGCAAACACTGCGGAATAATTATGTAATAGCGATCGCCTTTAAATCCCACTTTTGGAAAAAGCCCATTTGATTGAAGTGGATTTTTTAAAGTTATTCAACATTTCCAGAACCAACGGCTTCTGAAATTGAATTAAATCCGTTTTCTTCTAACTTGTTTAGTAATCCTTGGAGAATGCGACGCACCATCCAAGGGCCTTCATAAACCCAACCGGTGTAGACTTGAATGAGAGTTGCACCGGCGGCAATTTTTTCCCAAGCGTCGTCGGCAGTGAAAATGCCACCAACGCCAATTATGGGCAATTTTCCTGCTGTTTGCTGCCAGATAAATCGGATTACTTCTGTTGAACGTTGCTGCACGGGAAGGCCGCTAATGCCGCCGGATTCTTCGCTGATTGGTTTGCCGGTTTCTGGTAATATTTGTGTTTTCAATCCGTCGCGGCGGATGGTGGTGTTTGTGGCGATAATTCCTGCTAGTTGGTAGGTTTTTGCTAAGTCGAGGATAGATGCGATCGCCTCCCACTCCAAATCCGGGGCAATCTTGACTAAAATTGGCTTAATGCCCTGATTTGTTTGTTGCAAAATGTCCAAGATTGTGCTGAGCTGAGCTGCATCTTGGAGCGATCGCAATCCTGGAGTATTGGGGGAAGAAACATTCACCACAAAATAGTCTCCCCAATCAACCAAGAGCTTAAAACTCTCCAAATAGTCTGTTGATGCCTGCTCTAAGGGTGTTACCTTAGATTTACCGAGATTAATCCCCAAGGGGAATGGGGAGTCAGGGCTGGGGTATGAGTGGTCTAATTTCCCCCTGTTGTACGCAGCCTGAAACCGGGAAGCCATTGCTTGAGCGCCTTGATTGTTAAATCCCATGCGATTGAGGGCTGCACTGTCGTCTGTCAAGCGAAACAAGCGAGGCTGGGGGTTTCCGGGCTGTGGTTGCCAAGT
Source organism: Microcoleus sp. (assembly GCF_041354475.1). Classification (NCBI taxonomy): domain Bacteria; kingdom Bacillati; phylum Cyanobacteriota; class Cyanophyceae; order Oscillatoriales; family Microcoleaceae; genus Microcoleus; species Microcoleus sp. The sequence continues at coordinate 10,483 of NZ_JBGJZU010000085.1, read as the reverse complement.
AACCGTGCCGAGTTCGGCAAAACCAAAGCCAAATTTTGTCCAGATGCTAGCAGCTACGCCATTTTTATCAAATCCGGCGGCTAAGCCCACAGGGTTTTGGAAGTTCAATCCCCAAAGTGATTGTTCTAGGCGGGAATCTTGCAGTCGAAAAGATTGCTGGAATTGGTCTAAAATTCGACTGGTTGCGGGGTTGGACTGGGTGCGATCGGCTAATTCGAGAATTTGCAGGGTGCGGTTGTGTAGCCATTCGGCATCGGCTTTAAATAGGGAAAACAAAAGTGGTCGCAGGCCAAATTGATAAATATCCAATGACTTATCCTAGATAATTAAATAAGAAAAAATAATTTTGACAATTTAGATTATAGTGGATGGTCTTGCGAATTTTATTTTAATTCTTAATTTTGATTTTGACAAAGTTTTAGGGGCGCTTGGAAATGAACCACCAGCAAAGACCGAAGGATTCAGACCAACAAATTGTACATTTGGAGCGAGTTCTCCAGACTTTGCGAGAAGATGAGAATGTGGAGGTGCTGCTTGGGACAACTCTCTCATACTTGCAAGGAGAATTCGACTGGCGATTAATTTGGATTGGATTGTACGATCGCGCTGGGCATAGACTGTTTGGCAAAGGTGGAATGACGCCTAACGGTGACTTGTCTTTTCTGAAACAGCGATTTATTTTGAATCCGGGAGATTTGCTAGAACAAGTTGTAATTCAGCTTCGGCCTGTGGTAGTGCCGGATTTACGGGAGGAAAACAGAGCGGGAGAATGGCGTTCATGGGCTCAAAATTTCAATATTCAAGGGGCAATTTTGTTTCCGCTGCGTTATAAAGACCGATGTTATGGGGTAATTTTGCTGGGGACTGATGAGTGGGGAAGCTCGCTTTCGTCGGCGGAAAAAACGCAACTGACGATTGTATTTGGAGCGTTAGCAACAGCTCTTTATCAAATAGAAAAAGACTGGCAGCGCACTTTGACCAAGCGGCCGGATGAGTCACTGATCGGACTGATTTCGCAATTGCGGGAATTGCGATCGCTAGACCAATATTTGCAAACAGTAGTCGAACACAGCCATGAATTTATCGAGCCGACAAGGACGAATGTTTATTGGTTCGAGCGAGAGCGGCGCTATTTTTGGCGGCGAGTCAGCAATCGCCAAGTGGCTCCGGGTTTGGGCGGGCTCAACCGACCAGCTTCTGGTATCACTGTCCAAGACTTGGGAGGGTTTTATCAGGCCTTGGCAAAGGAACAAATCGTGTGGATCGGAGAATCCCATAGTTCTCTCAAAAGCGAACTTACCGGGCGGTTGATGCAGCAAATTCGGGCGCGATCGCTCCTGGCGGCACCAATTGTGTTAGAGGGGGAATTGCTGGGATTTCTGGCTGTGGAAGCGAGCGAACCGCGGATTTGGCAAGAACATGAAAAAAATTACCTGCGGGGAGTGGGGCAGTTGGTGGCTCTGACGGTGCCGTTGTCGGAGATGGAAGGGCGGATTCAGCAAACGGAGATCGATCGAGATTTAACAGCGGGCATAGCTCGCGCCATCTACAGCGATGCTGACTGGGAAACGACTCTGAAAAATACGGCGGCTCAACTTTGTGGGCGGCTCAACTGCGAATACTTTCTGCTGCTGCTGTACGAGGAAGAACTGGATCGGTATGAAATTGTGTGCCAAAATCTGCCCCGTCACCGCAGAGCAGTGCCATCACCGCTTAAGGCTCTTGACTTGGTGGATTTGCGGCTGCTGGAGAACGGTGTCGAAACAGTGGCCATTGAAAATTGGGAGGAAGACGGGCGATTGGGGGCTTGGCGGGAAGTGCTGACAGAAGCGGGTGTACGCTCGCTGTTGGCGCTGAGCACGCGGGGTAAGAAGTCGGAGGACAGAAGTTCGAGGGTACAAGCAGAACACTCGAATCTCCAATCTCCCATCCCAAATTCCCATTCGATAGAGGGTTTGTTGGTTGTCGGGCACAGTGCTACTCGGAATTGGAGTCGATCGGAGCGAGAATTAGTTCAAGTTGTCAGTCAACAGCTAGGGCTGATTCTGCACCAGTGGCAGCAGAGTTCGGAACTGGATAAGTACCAACAATTCTACCGAGGACTCAAATCAGGCTTAGCTGCTTTAGAAACTCCCCTGGAATCATCTCCCGAACAGATATCGATGTCATCACCAGGGATTTTTCGAGATTTGCCGCGACAAAAACTAGAGTACAACTTTGCTCAATACGTTGCCCAGACGGTTTCGTGTCCTTTAGTGGCGGTAATTACTTGGAATTCTCACCAAGAGGAAGCTTTGATTGTGACGGTGGCGGCGAATCCGGTATTTGCCCTCAATCCCGAAGCAGCGATTCCCGTCAAAACTGATTTTTTGATTCAACAAGTTGTCGCTGCTGGGGGGGTGGTGCAACACAGTATGAGTGAATTGCCGCTGGCCACTAAGCGGTGGCTACGCAGTCCGGGTATTGGGGAGATGATGGCGGTGGCGCTGCGGACTGCGCCGGAACACGAGCCGACGGGTATATTATTGGTGGCGGATGCTGGGGGGCGTCGATGGTCGGAGTTATCGGTGAATTTACTCGGTCAGATGGCTTCTCATTTGGCTTGGTGGCGTCGGTATTTGGCGGTGCAGTCTGTGTGCTCGTTGCAGCGATCGGATCTGGAGTTGCTCAATTGGTATAAGCAGCGGCGTTTTGAGGAGTTTTACCGGATTGTGGGAACGGGGGTGAAGGAGTTGGGGGAGTTGAGTCAGTCGATTTTGCAGTCTGGGAAAGAACAAAAGGATGCTCTCAAAAGTTTGCGCTACCAGCAGGTTTTGCGTCAGATTGGTAATGCTTTGGGGTCGATTCATTTGGTTTTGAAACAGGAACAGTGGCGGCCGCAATTTGGACTGGATGCGGTGCCTGTGGGTGCTTGGTTGAAGCGATCGCTCGATCGGGCTGCTCCTCTGATCAAGCAGTTAGAAATTTTGTTGGAAGTCAACCGGGAGACGTCGGTTTCGCTACCACCGGGTAAGACTTTGGGCGTTCGGGGGGACAGCATCAAGCTGGATTTGGTGCTGTGGGAATTGCTGGCGGCTGCTTGTCGGCGATCGTCCGTTGGGGGAAAAATTGAGGTTCGCTATCAGATTGTCGCGGCGGATTTGCTGGAGTTGTCTGTTACCGATCGCGGTGGGTTCGATCCACAGTTAATTGCTATCTTCAATGGTATGTCTGCACCGAATATTTTAGGTGATGCTAATTTTAATCAGCCGATGTTTCAAGTTTTATTGAGTTGTCAGCGGGCGGTGCGGTTGATGGGGGGAAATCTGTCTATGGAAATTTTAGATCGTAATTTGGTTGTAGCTCGGTTGGTATTACCGCTGGCTAGTCTTTAAGATCGATGTTCGCTCTCTGAGAAATTTCTGAGTTGGATCTGCTCGATCGCCCTTTTTGCTACTTTTTGGGTTTCGTCCGCCACCCTGTGATGCCTGCTGCCAACAGGGCGATCGCGCCACTGAGCAAAAATGAAAATACAAAGGGATGCCACAGGATTAAGGGTGCGGGGACATGATTTTGTTCTAGAGTCTCGAACAGTTTGTCTGTGCCACTAGAGGCACAGATGGCACCTGCTGCTATACCGACTCCGATCGCCTGAACTTTGCTTTCTATGCGATCGTCTCGATTCTTCTCTGCTTTTTCGCTGTTGCGGAGTTCGATTTGGTGGGCGCGATCGCTCCTGGCTTGTTCTATTTCTACTATCCCTCTAATGGAGGCGATCGCCTGTTCGATTAAACTGGTTCCGTGTCGGAAATATCCTAAGTCCCCTGCTATTTGCGATCGCATCTGAGGCGCATTTTTTATACTAAAACTATTTAATATCGATAGTTCTTCCTTATCGCTTTCAATCATAACACATATTTTCTGCAAAATCTCACTATAATTGTAAAGATTTATGGCAATTGTATTATCAAAATCTGCAAGTTTCCGCAACAAGCGAGTATAAGTTACAGATTTGCAAAAGAGTTGCTTTAACTGTTCCTGCAATTCTTGCAATTGAGAAGAAGTTAATACAGTGTCCTGGGCAAATTGCTGCTGCAAAACCTCCATATTTTTCTCTATGGTGCGGTATTCTGTATCAAGTTCCTGGTAAATCTGGCGGCTGTCTTGAAAAGCCTTGATAATTTTGTGCCTGTGAAATAATAGGTTAAATATTTCCTGTTGACAAGTGTTAAAATCTGCATCAGTTTGTTTGTCGCCCAGGAGCCAGACAAAGAGGTGGTGGCAATGGGGAAGATCGGTAAGTGAACCGTATTCAAAAATCGGGCTACCAAACAGTTTACCCGATCGGTAAAAACTAGGGGGAGAATCGCCGGAAAATAAAGAATCGCGACATTTATCAGCCAGGGGTTTGAGGGAATCTAAATTATCGGGTAAGTTTGGTTCAGTAAGCCATGCAGTAACAATCAGAGTTTGACCTAAAAAATTGTCATCGCCACTGATGAGTAAAGCTTGATTGGGGTTAAAATTTTCAATAAAACTGACATCTAAATTATTAGCAGTGCCATCTTCCCGGCAACCGATATTTAAACAGACAGCATAGCTATCTTGAATTTGTCGAGGTTGGGCAAAACCTTCGATCAAGGGATTGCGGGTATTAAAAGGGAGGGAAGAATCGGAAAGTAAATCGGTACAGTAGCGGTGAGAATGGGTGGGGAAAACCAGATGGGGTGTAAGTTTTTCATAACTGTAGGTAAATTTTGCCAAAATCTGCTCGCATTGTTGCCACAGAGGATGATCGCTGCCCTGGCTGTCATGATAGAGTTGGAAAGCGTATAAGTAAACGTTGGGTGCAGAAATGCGATCGTTCATGTTAAATAGGTTCTTGACGTTATTTAAATATTTTTTGCTATTTGGTAATTACAACTGCGTGATTGCTAAGATTATAGGCGGCCCCATCCGCGAATCGGTTACATCCCCACCGGGGATGTAAGCTAGTTTTTTCGGCAAAGGGACTACAAAATTTTCCCCGACATCTCAAAAAAAGACAAGCCATCCCAGAAGCACGGGGCAACAGACGCAGTTTATCGGTAATTGCATAGATTTTGTTCAAGGGAGATGAAACACTCTGCAACGCAGTGATGGCAGGATGGAACAAGAAAGCGATCGCCCGTGACGGCCACAGAGCAGAGCCAATGGTTGCTACAATCGGAAAAGGTAAATACTGTGGGTAATACTCCAGTCCCTAAAGCTGAAAGCTACTAGCTAAATTATTAAAAATCTGCCTCTCCTGCCATGTTTAAAAATCTGCTCGGCGATCCCAACGCACGCAAGCTTAGAAAATTTCAGCCTTGGGTAGCTGATATCACAATCTTAGAAGAAGAAATCCGCGCCCTAACAGACGAGCAACTCAGAGGTAAAACCGCTGAGTTTAAACAACGTCTGGCGAAAGCTAAGTCTCTCAACGACGAGAAAGAGATTCTAGACGAAATCTTGCCAGAAGCTTTTGCGGTGGTGCGGGAAGCGGGACAGCGAGTTTTAGGAATGCGCCACTTTGATGTGCAACTTCTGGGCGGCATCATCCTGCACAAAGGTCAAATTGCCGAAATGAAAACCGGTGAAGGAAAAACCCTGGTAGCGACACTGCCGGCCTACCTCAACGCCCTCAACGGCAAAGGGGTACACATCATCACCGTCAACGATTATCTCGCGAGGCGGGACGCGGAATGGATGGGGCAGGTGCACCGGTTCCTGGGATTGACTGTGGGACTGATTCAGCAGGGGATGGATCAGGGGGAACGAAAGAAAAACTATAACTGTGATATCACCTACGCGACGAACAGCGAGGTGGGCTTTGACTATTTGCGGGATAACATGGCTACTGTCATGGAAGAGGTAGTGCAGCGTCCTTTTAATTTCTGCGTGATTGACGAGGTGGACTCGGTGCTAATCGATGAAGCCCGGACACCTCTGATTATTTCTGGCCAAGTGGAGCGCCCCAGCCAGAAGTACATCCGGGCCTCTGAGGTAGCGGCCGCCCTGAGAAAGGAAAATGAAGAACATTACGAAGTTGACGAAAAGGCTCGGAATGTGCTATTGACGGATGAAGGATTTGGGGAAGCTGAGCGGTTGTTGGGAGTTACGGATTTGTACGATCCAGCAGATCCTTGGGCGCACTATATTTTTAATGCGATTAAGGCGAAGGAATTGTTTATCAAGGATGTCAACTACATCGTCCGTGACAATGAGGTGGTAATTGTTGATGAGTTTACCGGGCGGGTGATGCCGGGACGGCGCTGGAGTGATGGTTTGCATCAGGCGATCGAAGCGAAGGAACGGGCGGAAATTCAGCCGGAAACTCAGACGCTGGCGACTATTACCTATCAAAATTTCTTTTTGCTTTATCCGAAGCTGTCGGGGATGACTGGGACGGCGAAGACGGAAGAGGCGGAGTTTGGCAAGATTTATAATCTGGAAGTGACGCTGATTCCGACAAACCGGATTCCTAGCCGTAAAGACCTGTCGGATATGGTTTACAAAACGGAAAATGGTAAGTGGAATGCCATAGCCCAAGAATGCGCGGAAATGCACGGCCAAGGCCGCCCGGTGCTGGTGGGTACTACGAGTATCGAAAAGTCGGAATTGCTGTCGAGGTTGCTGACGGAACTGAGGATTCCTCACAACTTGCTGAATGCCAAACCAGAAAATGTGGAACGAGAGTCGGAAATCATTGCTCAAGCCGGACGCAAGGGTGCGGTGACGATCGCCACTAACATGGCTGGCCGCGGTACTGATATTATTTTGGGGGGGAATTCCGAGTATATGGGGCGGTTGAAATTGCGGGAGTATTTGATGCCCCGGATTGTGAGGCCCGATGATGAGGAAGGATTTGTACCCGTACAAGTGCCGGGTATTAGTGGCAGGCCCGCTGCTCAAGGTTTTGCTCCGACTAAGAAAAAGATGAAGTCTTGGAAGGCTTCAGCGCAGATTTTCCCGACAGAAATCTCGAAAAATGCCGAACAAATGTTGAAGGTGGCGGTGGATTTGGCTGTCAAGGAATACGGGGAGCGATCGCTCTCGGAATTGGAAGCAGATGATAAAATCGCTGTAGCTTCGGAAAAAGCGCCCACCAACGACCCAGTAATTCAAAAACTGCGGGAAGTTTACAAATTAATTCGCAGCGAATACGATGCTTTTACCAGCACCGAACATGATGAAGTGGTCAACTTCGGAGGCCTCCACGTCATCGGTACAGAACGCCACGAATCGCGCCGGATTGACAATCAGTTGCGCGGCCGCGCGGGACGCCAGGGAGACCCTGGTTCTACTCGGTTTTTCTTGAGTTTGGAAGATAATTTACTGCGGATTTTCGGTGGGGAACGGGTGGCTGGTTTGATGAAAGCTTTTGGGGTGGAGGAAGATATGCCGATCGAATCGGGAATGCTAACTCGTTCCTTAGAAGGCGCCCAGAAAAAAGTTGAAACCTACTATTATGACATCCGCAAACAGGTATTTGAGTATGACGAAGTGATGAACAATCAACGTCGAGCCATCTATGCCGAACGCCGTCGGGTATTAGAAGGTTTGGACTCCAAGGAACAGGTGATTAAGTATGCAGAACAGACAATGGACGACATTGTGGGAGCATACATCAATCCCGATTTACCTTCGGAAGAGTGGGAACTGGAAAAACTGGTCAGCAAGGTGAAGGAATTTGTTTATTTGCTAGCTGACATGACACCGGATCAACTAGAAGATTTGTCAGTAGAAGAAATTAAGACTTTCCTCCACGAACAAGTTCGCAATGCTTACGACATGAAAGAATCGGAAGTTAATGCAATCCGAGCTGATTTGATGCGAGATGCGGAACGGTTCTTTATTTTGCAGCAAATTGATACTTTGTGGCGGGAACATTTGCAACAAATGGATGCTTTGCGCGAGTCTGTCGGGCTGCGCGGTTACGGCCAAAAAGACCCGTTAATCGAGTACAAAACTGAAGGTTACGAGCTGTTTTTGGATATGATGACGGATATTCGCCGCAACGTGGTTTATGCGCTGTTCCAGTTCCAGCCACAGCCAGCCATGCAAGTTTCGACAGAGATGGTTTGAAAATAGTTAATGGTTGATTGTTGACTGTTTCGCTCGTTTTGCTCGTTCCCAGGCTCTGCCTGGGAACGCAGATCCGGAGGCTCTGCCTCCTCTTTTTATCCCCCAAGCGAGGCAGAGCCTCTAGATAGGGCTTGCTGAATAATCGATCGCACTTGACGTGGCGAAAGGTTATACGATCGCGCGATCGAGAGTAAAGTGCAAGATAAACAGGTAGAATAGGTCAAAACCCGTGCATCACCACCTGCGATCGTGTACAAAAAAGCTGAGCTTGTCTCTAGCCCCCAGAGGCAGGAAAAACTCATCTTTAACTCTGGTTGAATAATCAATCACTCCCGATCGCCAAAAAGCGATAAATTATTCAGCAAGCCCTATTTAGGGGGCTGGCGGTAGCTGAATTTCGATTCCTACTTTTTCACCTAGATCGATCGTCTTATTAGCCAAGTCAACAGCACCAGAGATACCAACTCCGATCGCAGCCGTCGTCGCTAAAATAGCTTTTAAACTTTTCTTTAATCTAGCTGGATTCCTTTCCTTCTCTGGTTTCTTAATTTCCGCTTCGACATCTTCAATATCGATAATTACACCATCGCGAATGTCTTCGGGAAACTGTGTGGCTGTTTCGCGCATCGATGAAATCAGTTGCAGAATTTCGGCGGTATTGGCATTATTAATAATTTTATTGCCTGCGACTTTATCGCCTGCAATTTTATCACCTCCAACATTATAGCCTTGACCGTATTGATATGTATTGTTAGACATCGGGGTAATTTCTGGTGTAGACTTGTACTTTAATTGTAACAGTTGACTACTGTGTAATGGCAACATTGCATAAGTTTGCCCGTCATCGTCGCTGAATTCGACTTCGTAAACTTCTGGGGCCAAGAACTCGACGATAGTACCTACTTGACCAGCAAGTAAATTACCAGATGGTAAATCTTCCTTGATGGCAACAACATCGAGTAATTGTAATTTTGAAATTGTCTTTAGCATAATCTACCTCCGAATGTAACAGCTAGTGAGTCGCGGAAAAGTTTCTGTAGGACGTACAATCCAAGTGCTGCGAATTGTTGCCGTTTTTTCATTGCGAGTTAGAGGAAAATCGACAACATAGCGTTGACCGTATTGATCTTGGCTGGTGGAGATGGCATCATAGATTTGAATCGCTTCTAACAAGATAAATTGCAAGTCTTCGGCATCTTCAGCACTTAACCCTAGAATAGCAAGAAATAATCGAGCTTTGTGTTGTCCCCGATCGTGTTCGATGTTTAAGCTATAGTCACGCAATTTCTGAATATCAATAAATGCAGTTTCAACGTTAGGGAGTTTCATCGGCATTGCCCATTATCTTGTCTCCTTGAATTCGATCGCCTCCAAAGTTATCGCCTTGACCATTTTGGTTAAATGTTTTAGAACGGCGATCGAAATTCTTTTGATGAACGTGAATGTTAATCCCAGGATAACCGTCTTCTGGATCGTCAAAAAAATTATCGCCCATTTGCTTTCTGCGCCGAAGTTCGATCGCCTCATACCCATCCAACAACGGCCGCAAATCCAGTTTAAGTTTAAGTTTCCCAAGGCACACTGTATTCTCGCCCATCTCCTCCAATCCTAGCAACTCCTCGTAATCCAGCGGATCGGCATCGGGATAACCCGGAACCGGCACCCATTGACTGATTTCCAGATTCGCAAAAGAATTGTGGATTTTTGTAAACGTATCGCGAATCATGCTGAGGAAAGAACGTCGCGTCGATTCCCGCCCGCTAACAGCGATCGAGATTTTCTCATCTTCCGGGTCAGATTTAATTCGGGCGATGTTGTACAGGTTTTGCCGACGCTGCCTTGGCCGACGAGGAGGACTTTGGCTTCGTTGAGGGGGAGGACTTCGCCGCTGCGGAGTTGGCGGAGGTAGTTGAAGATGGTGGCGGGCGTACCGGGATCTTCGCTCAGGTTTACCGGGCCTAGAACTTCTGGGGAAATGGGCAGGGGATTGCGGCGGAGATCGAGTTTTTCAAGTTTTGGCAGTGTTTCTAAGCATTCAGGAATCTTTTCAATTTTATTGTTCTCAAGATCGAGTTTAGTCAAATTCGATAGTTGCCCGATCGCCTCTGGGATGACGGTAATCTGATTGTTATAGAGGTGAAGCCCTGTCAAATTCGATAGTTGCCCGATCGCCTCTGGGATGACGGTAATCTGATTGTTATTGAGGTAAAGCTCTGTCAGATTCGATAGTTGCCCGATCGCCTCTGGGATGACGGTAATCTGATTGTCACTGAGGGAAAGCAGTGTCAGATTCGATAGTTGCCCGATCGCCTCTGGGATGACGGTAATCTGATTGTTACTGAGGTGAAGCACTGTCAGATTCGATAGTTGCCCGATCGCCTCTGGGATGACGGTAATC